>NZ_RAWC01000261.1:0-11980 GCF_003611685.1 Corallococcus sp. CA049B
ATCCGGGGCATCACCCGCCGCGCGGATGGCGTGCTCATCGGCGGCGCCAGCTGGGGTCACGGCATCGACGTGTGGACGAGCACCCACGGGGGCGCGTGCTTGGCGCTGCACGGCTCCGTCGCCAACAACCCGAACGTGGAGTTCTGCGACGTCACGATGCGCGCCATCCCCGGCACGCACACCCAGCGCGGCAACGGCGACCTGCAGGTCTATTACGATCCCGAGCTGCTGGCCGCGCAGGGCGGCTTCCCCGGCCATCAGTGGATCGTCATGCAGGTACGGTGAATGCCTCGCGCATCGACCCGGCCTCGGGCCGCCGCTACAACGCCTACGTCCCCCATGCCATCCGCGTGGGCAACGGCCCCGTGGGCGTCGCCTTCTGCACCGACGAGGACAAGGCCGGTCCGCCCGACCTCTCCAGCGCCCCGGTGGATCAACGCAGCTGCCACGTGGGCTTCGTGCTGACCACGACCCACTTCGAGACCTGGTCCGCGCCGAGCCCCATCTGGACGGGCACCTCCCGCAACCACACCCCCGGCCTCTTCGAGCGCGCCCCCAACGACGTCATCGCCCTCATCGACGGACTGGGCACCCAGCGCGTCCTGGTGCGCTAGCCGACCCTGGCGGACAGTATCCGCTGGCGGGGAATGGCCAGGACCCCGGACCTGGGCTGGATTGGGCCCATGTCCAAGCCCCCTCCGTCACGCCGCTGGATGCTGACCGCCTTCCTCGTCTGGCTCCCGGGCCTAGTGCATGTCTTCCCGCTGCTGGGCGTCTACATGCTGATGTTCAACAAGGCCTACGGCCTGGCGCTGTTCGTGGGCTTCGCCCTCACCGGGCTCGCCCTGGGCCTCATCCAGGCGCTCACGCGCGGCCTCAGGGCGCTGTGGCTCACCCCAGCGTCCTTCGTCGCGGGGTGGACGCCCTTGCCGGTGCTCATGTCCCTGGACGTCCCCTTCAGCGTCGCGTGGGCGCTGACCCTGTTCACCTCCGCCGGGTGCGTGGGCCTGGGCCAGTGGATGCTCCGCTCCGAAGACCGCGCCTGAATTGCCCCCAAGGGCATGACGCGGCCGGACAGGAGCGGGGCGCCGCGTGGAAAATCCATAGCGTCCGCTATGCCTTCCTGCGTCATCCGAGCCCGCGCGATCCATGTAACCCGTCGAGCGACACCGGCGTATCGCCAGCATCGCTCCGGGATTCACGTGATTGCCGAGAGTCAGGCAACATTTGAATCGAAATGTAGAGAATCCCGGGGACTTTCTCGATTCTCGAAAAGGTAGGAGTTCCGCCCATGACCACCCCCATTGATGGTGCCGCCGCCGCCGCTGCCCGCGCCGCCGCTGAAGCCGCCGCCCGCGCCGCCGCCGAGGCCGCTGCCCGCGCCGCCGCGAAGGCCGCCGCTGAAGCCGCCGCGAAGGCCGCCGCTGAAGCCGCCGCGAAGGCCGCCGCGAAGCAGCAGACGAAGCAGCCCACGGTGAAGCTCTTCAATGACGGGTTCTCCTCGGGCGGCGCGCAGAACCAGCGCAACGGGGTGAACCGGCTGACGGGTGAGACGACCCACCCGTTCGCCACGCCGCTCGGCACCGGCGGCGGCCATGCGCGTCCTCTCAGCGGCCCGGTGACGGGGAATGCCAACGGCGCGGTCCCGGTGCGGGCCGACGTCAACGGTGCCGCTCCGGCGGCGGATCCGAAGCCGCCCAAGGCGGAGGCGCTGCCGGACAAGCCGGAGGAGTTGCCCAAGCTCTTCCCGGAGCTGAAGGACAAGAGCAAGGAGGACCTGAAGAAGGCCTACGACTCGCTCAACAAGCTGGGCACCGGCTCCTTCTCGGAGAAGGCCACCGCCCTGGGCGAGCTGGCCTCGCAGTTCCCGGAGACGGTCCCCAACGCGCTGGAGCGCCTGGGCGTCCAGGACGACAAGCTGGCGAAGCTGGCCACCAACTCGGACGCGCTCACGTCGCTGGGCAAGCTGACGGACCCCAAGGCGAGCAAGGTCGACAAGGCGCAGGCGGCCCTCACCCTGGCGAAGGCCACCGGCGACACCTTCGCGCCGGAGGACCTGAAGGGCGTGCTGGACACCACGCTCAAGGGGCTGCCCGCGGCGGAGAAGCTGGTGGGCGCCATTGGCAAGTGGACGGACCCCAACGCCTCCGCCACGGACAAGGCCACCGCCACGCTGGAGCTGGGCAAGGCGCTCAAGGACTTCGCCGGGGACAAGTTCCCCGCGCTCGCCAATGACCTGCGCAAGCTGGACGGGTCGCTGCGCGCCGCGGGCGCCGCCATCACCCTGGTGGACCCCAACGCGTCCACGCAGGACAAGGCGCTGGCCGCCGCGCAGCTGCTGGCGGAGGTGCCCGACCTCAAGAAGGACCTCACGGCCTTCGCGGACGTCCTCAAGAACGCGGGCGTGAAGAACCCGACGGACGTGGCCCAGCAGGGCGCGCGGATGGCCGACGTGAAGGTGAAGGGGTTGGATCCGCAGCTCGCGTCCAAGCTCACGCCGGATCAGCTGAAGAAGCTGGAGTCCGCCGCCACCAGGCTGGGCGGACCGGAGTCGATGGAGGCCGCGCTCAAGGGCATCACCGACCCCAAGGCCCTGGACAACCTGGTGGGCCAGCTGGGCAAGGTGGACGCCGAGGCCGGCAAGAAGCTGGTGAGCGCCCTGGGCGGCATGGAGCACAAGGCCCTCAACGAGGTCCTGTCGGATCCGAAGACCACGGAGCAGTTCGCGAAGCTCGCGGGCAAGCTGGACGACGACGCGGCGAAGATCGTCTCCAAGCTGGTGACGGACATGGACTCCGCCGCCGTGAAGTCGCTGCTCAAGCTCACGGACAAGTTCGGCGCGGACGCGCTCAACACCACCGTGAAGACCCTGGGCCCGCTGCTGGACAAGGCGGGCAGCAAGCTGGTGGGCCAGGGCCTGAAGGTGATGGACAAGGTGCTGGGCAAGATCGGCGTGGAGATCACCGCCGACGTGGCCGGCAAGGTCTTCAAGAACCTGGCGAAGGTCGTCCCGGTGGCGGGCGCGCTGCCCAACGCCATCGACGCGGCGAAGTTCGAGAAGGAATCCCTGGAGCTGCACGGCAAGAACAACGACCTGGGCTACTTCGCGCACACCGTCGCGGCGCTGAACGTCGCGGACGCGGGCCTGGGCATCGCGCTGGACCTCACCGGCGTGGGCGTGGGCGTGGCCGTGGGCGCCAGCGTGCTCCTGGGCGCCGCCGAGCTGGCGATGGACATCGGCTTCCAGCAGGAGAAGGCCAGGTACGAGGCCGACCCCAAGGGCTACAAGGCCCCGGACTGGATGAAGGCCGTGAACCTGGCGGGCGCCGCGGCGCAGGGCCCCGCGGGCCTGGCGCACATGGCCGCGTACTACGGGCCGGAAGGCACCGCGCAGCTCATCCAGTGGGGCGTGGAGAAGGCCGCCAAGGGCGCCGTGAAGGCCGCCGAGTTCGTGGGCGTGTCCCAGGCGGAGCTGGCCGGCGAGGGCCTCAAGGGGGCCGCGAAGGTCATCCACAAGCTGGCGGACGTGGTGCGCAACCCGTCCCAGTACGGCGAGGCCGCGGTGAAGGCGGCCACGGAGGCCTTCAACACCGCCATCGAGAAGGGCGGCGAGCTGGCGAAGGAGGCCAGGCAGGTCCTCGACAACGTCATCGACGGCGCGAAGAAGCTGGGTGAGAAGGGCCTGGAGACGCTCAAGTACATCGCCCAGAACCCGGGCGAGGCCGCGAAGAAGGCGCTCGACGGCATCAAGAGCGTGGTGGACTCCGGCCTGGATCTGGCCACGGACGCCGGCAAGGCGCTCTACAAGCAGGCCGTCTCCACGCTGAACGACCTGAAGGCCGGCTACGACAAGCTCACCGGCGCCGCGAAGGAGAAGGCCAAGGAGCTCATCGACGGGGCGACGACGCTCGTCTCCAACACGGTGAACAAGGCCAAGGAGCTGGGCGAGAAGGGCCTGGAGCTGCTGGCCTGGACGGCCCAGAACCCGGGCGAGGCCGCGGCCAAGGCCAAGGAGGCCATTGGCGACGCCCTGGCCAAGGGCGGCGAGCTGGCGAAGAAGGCCTGGGAGTCCGTGAAGGACCTGGGCGCCGCGGGCGCCGAGCTGGCGGAGGGCCTGGTGAAGGGCCTGGCCAACGCGGGCGAGAAGGCCGTGGAGACGCTCAAGTACATCGCGGAGAACCCCGGCGAGGCGCTCACCAAGGCCGGCGAGTGGGTGGGCGGCGCGCTGTCCGACCTGGCCCGCAAGGGCGGTGAGCTGGCCAACGCCGCGGCCGGCGCCCTCAAGGACATGATCGACTTCGGCGGCCGGCGCCTGGAGTGGGCCAAGGGCTTCGCCCGCGACCTGCTCAAGGACGGCGTGGAGTCCTTCAAGAACGTCGCCAAGGCCTGGAAGGACAACCTCTCCGAGGGCGGCAAGGAGCTGCTCATCGCCGTGGCGGACCTGGGCGACGCGGGCGTGGACGCGCTCAAGGACCTGGCCGGCGTGGGCGGACAGCTGGCGGAGGCCGCCGTCGGCCACCTGGGCGACCTGGCGAAGAAGAGCATCGAGGGCGCGAAGGAAGCGCTCGGGGCCCTGGCGGACTTCGGCGGCGAGGTGGGCGAGCTGGCCGGGGATGCGTTCAACGGCGTGAAGGACTTCTTCGACGACCTCATCCCGGACGACATCCCGGGCGTGCCCTTCGTCTGATCCACCGCGTCACGGTCCTGTAGCACCGCACGGGGTCTGTTCCTTCACGGGAACAGGCCCCGTTCGCGTTCGTGGTGTGTGATTGAAAATTTCCACGAAATGCCCTGGGTCAACGGCTGTGAAGCCAGGCAGACCCGGGGTGTCATCGTTGCCCGTTCGTGACGAACCGCGCAGTCCAGACAAGTTTGAGCGGAAAATTCCGTGCAGGTTAAACTGCGAGATCATTATTTCCAGATCTCACGCAACTCACGGGGAGGGGTCTGGATAATCGGGGCAGGAATCACAGCCTCCACCGAGGAATCTCCGAATGAGCCTTTCCGCGACCACGTCCCAGCGCACGAACTCTGTCTATTCGAATCGTTCCCAGGCGCTGACGACGAGCGCGGTTCGCAACAGCGCGAACCCGAACGCCATCCTGTCCCAGTACCAGCCCACGGGCGCCTCGGCGCGCACGGCGCGGCAGGACGGGCTGCAGCCGGGTGTGGCGGCGTCCACGAAGATGGCGCAGACGGACCTGCCGCGGCTGCAGCAGTACAAGGCCAACATCGAGGCGGCGGCGGCGAAGCACGGCCTGCCCCCCGCGCTGCTGGCCGCCATCGCCAGCCGCGAGTCGCGCGCGGGCGCGGCGTTGGACCGCACGGGCCACGGCGACAACGGCAACGGCTTTGGCGTGATGCAGGTGGATCACCGCTACCACACGACCAAGGGCGGCCCCACCAGCGCGGAGCACATCGACCAGGCGGCGGGCATCCTCAAGGGCTACGTCAACGACGTGAAGAAGGCGCACCCGGACTGGTCCGAGGCGCAGCAGCTGCGCGGCGCGGTGGCCGCGTACAACTCCGGTCCGGGCAACGTCCGCACCCTGGCGGGCATGGACCAGGGCACCACGGGCAATGACTACTCCAACGACGTGTGGGCGCGCGCGCAGGCGCTGGCGCCGCACTTCGGCGGTGCCGCGACGAACGCCGGCACCACCAACAACACCAGCACCCCCACGCTCCCGTCGCGGAACGCCGACACCTTCGAGCCCGCGAGCACCCCCCAGCGGCCGGGGGCGAAGCAGTGGAGCGCGGCGCCCTCGATGGCCCAGGTGACGGCGGGCGGCAACAACCTGCGCGAGGGCATGCAGGGCCCGGCGGTGAAGCAGATCCAGGAGATGCTGGGCGTCCCGGCGGACGGCAAGTTCGGCCCCGTGACGAAGAAGGCCGTGGAGGACTTCCAGCGGGCGAACGGCGTGAGGGCGGGCAGCAACGCCGGTCAGGTCGGCCCCGACACGTTCCGGGCGCTGCAGGGCAACCGCCCCGGCACCACGACCAACACCCAGGGCACGACCAACACCCAGGGCACGACCAATACCCAGGGGACGAACAACAACGGCGCGGTGCTGGGCAACGGCGTCCGCATCAACACCAACGACCCCACGCTGCAGAAGCTGGCCACCTCGCGCCTGAACAACGGCCAGACGGGCTACTGCGTGCGCACCACGCTGGACAACATGACCCGGCTGGGCATCCCGAACACGCCGAGGGCGACGGGCAACGACCCGAACAACCCCCGCGGCGGCATGGCGCAGATGCTGCGCAACGGCTGGGAGTCCATCCCGTTCCCGGGTGCCCAGCAGAAGGCCATCAGGAGCCCCTACGGCAACGCCACCGCGAACGTCGTGACCGCGGACCAGTACCGCAAGCTCGTCGCGGACGGGAAGGTGCCGGACGGCGCCATCATCTTCCAGTCGCGCCACGGCTGGGACTACAGCGGCGGCTCCAAGGGCAACGACATGGGCATCGTGCGCAACGGCGGCAAGACGACCCACAACTACCAGTCCATGAACTCCATCATCTATTCGGACTGCAAGGAGGTCGTCATCCTGGTCCCGAAGGGCGCCATCCAGCGCGACTGATGTGAGACGGGGAGGGGGCGGTGCTCAAGCCCCCTCCTTCGTCAGCAGCTCCGCGCCCAGCTTCCTGGCCGCGTCCAGGAACTCGTCGCCCAGCTTCGTGCCGCGCACGGCGCGCGCCAGCGACAGCGCGCCGTACATGAGCGCGATGGCGGCCAGCGCCTTCTCCCGGCGCCGCGCCCCGGCGGGCAGCAGCTCCGCGTACGAGCGGACGAACTCCTGCAACTCCGCCTCCAGTCCGCCCCGGTAGGGCTCCCCCGCGCGCGACACCTCCGCGGTGATGCTGGGCAGGGGACAGGTGGGGGTGACGGCGTCGCGGTGCTTGCGCGACAGGTAGCGCTCCAGCACCTTCAGCGCGGGCGCGTCCGGCGCGTCCTCCTTCGCCTTGCGCAGGAGCGCGTTCCACGCCGTGCGAGCGGTGGCCCGGAGGGTCTCCGTGAACAGGTGCTCCTTCGAGTCGAAGTGCCCGTAGAAGCCGCCCACGGTGAGCCCCGCCCCCTTCATCACGTCCATGATGGAGCTGGCCTGGATGCCCCGCTCCAGGAGCAGCGTGGCGGCGGACGCGAGGATGGCGTCATGCGACTTCTGCTTCTGCTCCGTCTTCTGGGTCATGATGGATGACGGCAGTAATATTGCCGTCATCCTCCGTCAAGGCGGCGCTCCCTCGCGCGCCTGCTACTTCTTCTTGCGCGAGCCGTCCTCGTGGAAGGACTCGTCCTCCACGAGCCCGCCGTCGGGGTTCCAGCGCTTGCGCGTGGTGACGCGGTCCTTCGTCCACTGCGAGTCCTCGACGAGGGTGCCGTTCTCCGCCCACACCTGGCGCCGGCCTTCCGCCTTGCCCTTCACGTAGTGCTCGCGGCGCTCCGTGCCGCCGTCCGGGAAGAAGGCCTCCGTCACGCCGTCGGAGTCGAAGCCGTTGTGGAAGTCACCCTTGAGCAGGTTCCGCCGCTCACGCAGCGAGCCGTCGTCCTCGAAGTAGGATTCCACCGCGCGGTCTCCCGTCACCACGAGCTCATGCTTGCGCTCGCCGTTCTGGAAGTACTCCACGCGCTTGACCTGCTGGCGGTCCTTCCAGGTGACGACCTGCTTCTTGCCGCCGTCGTTGAAGAACTCCGTCTCGTCGCCCTCCCTCTGGCCCTGGACCCAGGTCGTGGAGGTGAGGGCCTTCCCGGCGGCGTACCGCGTGCTCACGCCGTCGAGCACGCCCGCGGAGTACGCATTCGTCGCGGTGCGCTGCCCGTCCTTGTCGAAGAGCTCCGTCACGCCCTCGCGCCGTCCGTTCTTCAGCGGGATGACGGCGCGCTTCTGGCCGTTCGGATGGAAGAACACCAGCGGGGAGGGCCCCTTCCAGACACAGTCCTTCAGGCCCGCCTCCCACGACGAGCGCAGGCCGCAGCCCGCCTTGGTGAGCCGCCCGGTCTCGTCGTAGTCCTCGTAGGTGCTCTTCTCGTCCTCCGGCTGCCGGTCCACGCGCCGGGACACCTTGCCGTTGGGGTTGTAGCGCAGCGACTCGCCCTGCTCGTTGTCGTCCACGTAGTGGCTGGTCTCCACCAGCCGGCCGTCTTCGTAGCGCTTGAAGCCGCCGTGGCGCTTGCCGGCCTTGTACTCCTGCTCCACGGCGCGGCCGTTGGACCAGCGGCGCACCTCCCAGCCGTCCTGCTTGCCGTTCTTGAACGAGACGGTGTGCGTCTCCTTCTTCGTGTCCTCGTCCACGCAGCGCACGGTGCCGGTGAGCTTCGCGGTGGAGCTGCCGTTGTCCAGGTTGATGGGCTTGCCCTGGAACGAGCAGCGTTCGATGGCCCACGCGGGCGCGGAGAAGAGGGGCACGGACAGCAGGACAAGACGCATTACGGACGGCGCGCGCATGGGTGGCTCACGAAAGGGATGATGGGCACACCGTAGCCGCGAGGACCGGGGGCCTGGAACGGCTTCCGGGCCCACACCCGCCATGGACATGGCGAGGGGGCCCGGAGGGAGGCTGCGAGGCAGCGAAGGGGGCTCTTCAGCGCGAGGCGACGGGCTGCGCCTCCGGCTTCGGCTCCAGGGTGGCCTTGGCGGCGTCGATGGCGGCCTGGATGTCCAGCTTGCCGCCGGTGATGACCTTGCCCTTGAGGTCCGCGTCCTGCTCCACCGTCTTGAGGATGAGGTCGCGCACCTGCACGGCCGTCAGGTCCGGGTTCTCCGCGAACATGCGCGCGGCGGTGGCGGCCACCGTCGGCGTCGCCATGGAGGTGCCGCTCATCTCCTCCCAGTCATTGCCGGGCACGGTGCTGAGCACGTCCTCGCCCACGGCGGCCAGGTCCACCACCTTGTCGCCGTGCGACGAGAAGCGGGCCAGCTTGTCGTTGTTGCGGTCCATGGACGCCACGGTGAGGACGTTGGGCAGGTCCACGTTGGCCGGCATGTCCGGCACGTTGTTCATGTTGCTGCCGTTGCCGTTGGCCGTGGCCGCGAGCAGCAGGATGTCCGCGTCCGCCAGCTTCTGGATGGCGGCCTCCCAGCGCTTCTGGGACGCGGCGTCGCGGTAGGAGTCACCGAAGCTCGCGTTCGCGGCGCGGATGTTCACGCCGTGCTCGGTCTTCATCTTCACCAGGTAGTCCACCGAGCGCTCGAAGTTGGTGAGCAGGTCCGCGCCGTCGTACAGGCCGCCCACGCTCAGAATCTTCGCCTTGCCCGCGGCGATGCCGGTGTTGCCCTCGCCGTTGTCCTCGGCCGCGATGATGCCCGCCACGTGCGTGCCGTGGTCCGTGCCCTCGCCCTTGAACGGGTCGCCCTTGCCGGTGCCCACGTTGAAGCCGTGGATGTCATCCGCGATGCCGTTGCCGTCGTTGTCGATGCCGTCCCCTTCGACTTCACCGGGGTTCGTCCACATCGCGTCGTCCAGGTCGGTGTGCTTGTAGTCCACGCCACCGTCGATGACCGCGATGACCGGCTCGCCCGTGAGCTTGGGCTTGGGCTGCGAGGGGTCCACCGGCTTCGTGTCGGCGACCTTGTTCGCGCCCGGCTTCACCGCGACGTTGGCGCCGCCGAAGGCAAAGGCCGACGCCGGCACGCTGGCGCCCGGGGTCGAGGGACGGCCCGTCGGGCGGTCCACGAAGTTGGAGGGACGCGCACCCTGGGAGTCGAAGCCGTCACGCACCGTCAGGGGCTTCGCCTTGGGCGCCTGGGCGCGCGAGGTGGCCGTGTTGGCGGTGGGGGCGATGGAGGCGGGCGACTTGCGGTTGATTTCCATGGTGTTCCTCCGGGGGGATGAGGAGCGGCCTACTGACTCCTACATTGTCGCAGCGCGCCTTTTTAAGTTTCGTCCCCAATGGTTTTCAGGAGGACCCCCGGGTGCACCGGACGCACGGCCTTCGTGCGCCCGGTGCGGGTGGGAAGCGGACTACCAGACCTTCACGCGCTGCTCCGGCGTCAGGTAGAGGCCCTGGCCGGGCTTCACGTCGAACGCGGGGTACCACGCGTCCAGGTTGCGCACGGTGGCCGCGCGGAACATGCCGGGCGAGTGCCCGTCCGTCACGAGCAGCCGGCGCAGCAGCGGTTCACGGAACTTGTTGCGCCACACCTGCGCGAAGCCCAGGAAGAAGCGCTGCTCGCCCGTGAAGCCGTCCAGCACGGGCGCGGGCTTGCCCTCCAGGGACATCAGGTAGCCGTCATGGGCAATGGAGACGCCCGCCACGTCGGCGATGTTCTCACCCAGCGTCAGCTCGCCGTTCACGTTCATGTCCGGCAGGGGCTTGTACGCGTTGAACTGCGCGGCCAGCGCCTTGCCCGCGGCCTTGAACTGCTCCAGGTCCTTGGGCGTCCACCAGTTGTCCAGCTTGCCCTTCGCGTCGAACTGCGCGCCCACGTCGTCGAAGCTGTGGACGATTTCGTGGCCGATGACGGAGCCGATGCCGCCGTAGTTCACGGCCGGGTCGGCGTTCGGGTCGAAGAACGGGGGCTGGAGGATGGCGGCCGGGAAGATGATGGAGTTCTGCTGCGGCGAGTTGAGCGCGTTGACCTCCTGGGGCGTCATGAACCACTCCATGCGGTTCACGGGCTTGCCCAGCTTGGCCAGGCTGCGCTGGTGCTCGAAGAGCTCCGCGCGCTCCGCGTTGCCGAAGGCGTCTCCCTTGATGATCTCCAGGCCGGAGTAGTCACGCCAGGTGTCCGGGTGGCCAATGCCCACCTGCACCGTGCCCAGCTTCTCCTTGGCGCGGGCCTTGGTCTCCGGAGACATCCACGCGAGCGCGTCGATGTGGCGGCCCAGCGCGGCCAGGATGTTGCGCACCATCAGGTCCGCCTCGGCCTTGGCTGCGGGCGGGAAGTGCTTCTCCACGTAGCGCTTGCCCACCGCTTCGCCCATGGCGAGGTTGGAGAAGTTCACGCCGCGCTTCCAGCGGTCGCTCAGCTGCTGGGCGCCGGAGAGCGTCTTCCCGCTGAAGTCGAAGCCCGCGTCCACGAAGGCCTTCGACAGGTACGGGGTGCCCTGCATGATGGCGTGGAAGGCCAGGTAGTCCTTCCACGTCTGGAGGGGCTCGCTGCCCACCAGCTTCGCGATGCCGGTGATGGCGGACGGCTGCCAGACGATGAAGTCCTTCTGGGACGCGAGGCCGGCGCTCGCGAAGTACGCGGCCCAGTCCATGCCGGGCGCCTTCTTCGCGAAGTCCGTCTGCTTCCAGGGGTTGTTCACCTTCTCCACGTCCTGCGTGTCCTGCGCGGACCAGTGGGCCTGGGCGATCTTCGTCTCCAGCCCGAAGATGGCGCGGGCCTTCGCTTCCGCGTCGGGGATGCCGGCGTTCTTCAGCTGGGTCGCGATGTGCTGCTGATACTTCTCCCGCACCTCTTTGAAGCGCGGCGTGTCCTTCAGATAGAAGTCGCGGTCCGGCAGGCCCAGGCCGCCCTGGAGGAGGTACGCGGCGTAGCGGCTGGGGTCGTTCAGGTCCTCCGCCACCCAGAGGCCCAGGAGGCGGCCCGTGGTGGCCTGCCCGGTGTTGAGCGGATCCACGTCGCTGCGCAGCGTGGTGCCCAGGAGCGAGGCCAGGCCCTTGCGGTTGGCCACGGCGGCGATGCGGTCCAGCTCCGGCTTGAGCGGCGTGGCGCCCTTGGCCTCGATGGCGGCCTCGTCCATGAAGCTGGCGTAGAAGTCACCCAGCTTGCGCTCCTCGCTGCCGGCGGGGGCGTCCGACTTCGCGGCGGCCTCCAGGATGTCGCGCGTCTGCTTCGTGGCGTCCTCGGCCAGGCGCGTGAACATGCCGAAGGAGGAGCGGTCCGGCGGAATCACCGCGCCGTCCGCCCACTTGCCGTTGACGTACCGGTAGAAGTCATCGCCCGGGGCGACGGAGGTGTCCATGCCCGGCGTGTCGACGCCGAAGCTCCCGAAGTACGGCTTGGGAGCGGCGGGGGCTGCCGGAGCC
>NZ_RAWC01000262.1:0-11922 GCF_003611685.1 Corallococcus sp. CA049B
GGCCTGGGGCGGCTCGGGGGTGGGCTCCGCCGTCTTGCAGGCGGCGCCAAGGACACAGGAGGCGGCGAAGAGGGCCAGTCGCTTCAAAGCGTTCTCCAGCACGGACAAGGGGTGAGAATCCGGCGCGCATCAACCCCTGATGCGCGGGGGCATTCCAGCTTCAACTCATGCGCGTGTGACAGGGGCGGCGTGCGCTGTCCACCATTGAAGCAATGACGCTGCATCCGGAAACGACGGCGCCCCGCGAAACGCCCCTTCCGTGAAGAAGGGGCGCTTCCGGGGCGCGAAGGACTCCGGGTGAAGCGTGGGGTGCGTCAGTCGTCCTTGCCGAGGATGGCGTCCTTGAGGCCGCCGTCCACGGGGTCCTTGCCCAGCCACACGGAGAAGAGCGCGTCCGCGAAGTCCTTGCCCTCCACGTCGATGGACTGCCCGCCCGTCACCTGCACGGTGGTGCCCTTGCCCGGCACGTAGGTGAGGTTGAGCTCCTGGCCCTCCTTCACCTCCGCGGGGATGGCGGCCTTGAAGGCGTCCAGGCGCGCCTGGAGCTTGGGCATGTTCGCGCCCGCGCTCTTCTTGAAGCCGTTCTCGATGGCCTCGGTGATCTGATCCTTCTTGAGGTCGCGCTTCATGAACATGCGCACGCGCTTCACTTCATCCGCGTTGAGCAGCGCGGTGGCGTCCTGCGTGGGGTTCTCCACGTAGAGGCCCAGCGTGTAGACCTTGAAGATGGCCTTCTTGCGCAGGCCCACGCCGTTGAGCTTCAGCTCCTTGCCGGCCACGGTGGCGGTGTCCGGATACTTCACACCCGCGATGTCCTTGGCCATGACGGGCGCGGCGAGGGTCAGCGACAGCAGCACGGCGGTCAGCGTCTTCTTCATGGGGAAAACCTCCGGGTCGGTTTCTGCGCGATGTTGGACGCAAACCTAGCCATGCGTCTTCACGAAAGGATCCACGAAGGACACTTGCGTCTTGACGTGCTGCGGCGAAACCGCTCGGAAGACAACAGGTTCTTCAGTGAATGCGGGATGCCGGTGCCAGCACGAGGCCGTCCTTCGCGAAGCGCACCACCTCCGCGTGGAGGTCCGCGGCGGACATGCCGGTGGCCTGGACGACGGCCTCTTCCGACAGGCCCTCCACGGCCATCTTCAGCACCAGCAGCGCGGGCGGCGTGGCCTCCATGTAGAAGGTCACCAGCCGCTCCGGATGACGCCAGAGCAGCGCCAGCTCCTCCCCTTCCGCCGGCGCGGCTTCCGCGCCCCGGGCTCGCATGAAGGCGCAGAGCCGGTAGGGCTGCTCCAGCGCCGTGAGCGTGGGGTTGGGCGTCAGCCGCTCCACGGTGTCCGGGAGGTCCTCCTCGGAGGCGAACACCGCGAAGTCCGTCCACTCGAAGCGGGCGAGCGCGGGCAGGAATGGCGGCAGCCCCTTCGCGGCGGCGGCATCCGCGACGAAGGGCGCGAAGCCCTCGCCCAGGCGGTTGAGCTCGTAGTGCCGGGCGGGCCGCGTGCGGGTGTAGCCGTCCACCAGCGCGTCCCACGCCTCCGGCGTCACCGCCTTGCGCGTCAGCGGGAAGAGCTTCTCCAGCGTGGAGCGCACGTGGCCGCGCACGAACTGGCCGTAGAGCGCCATGCGCTCCGGATCCACGTCCCAGCCCGGGTGCGACGCGGACAGCTTCAACAGCCCCTCCGCGCCGGGCGGTCCGGCGAGGTACGCGTCCATGCTGTCGAAGAAGTGCTTCAGCGACGCCTTCATCACGCACCCTCCGCGAGCACGGCGCGCGCCCGGTCCGCCTCGTCCAGCACGGCGTCCAGGGACGGGATGGCCTGGTCCCACTCCATCAACGTGGACACCGGGCCGGTGCGCTCCAGCGTGTAGCGGTACAGCGACCACACGTCGTCGCAGACGCGGTCGCCGTGCGTGTCGATGAGGACCGTCTCGCGCACGTCGTGGCCGGCCAGGTGCACCTGCACCACTCGCTCCAGGGGCAGCGCGTCCACGAAGGCGCGCGGGTCGTAGCCGTGGTTTCGCGCGTTGACCCAGACGTTGTTCACGTCCAGCAGCAGCCCGCAGTCCGCGGCCTCCACCACCTGGCGCAGGAAGTCCGCCTCCTTCAGCGTGCCGCCCGGCATGGCCGCGTAGTAGCTGGGGTTCTCCAGCAGGAAGGGGCGCTCCACGCGCGCCATGACCTCGCGCACGCGCGGCACCACGTGCTCCACCGCGGCCTCCGTGAAGGGCAGCGGCAAGAGGTCATGCAGGTGCACGCCGCCCAGCCGCGAGTAGCACAGGTGATCCGAGAAGAATGGCGCGTCCAGCCGCTTCACCAGCGCGGCCAGGCGGGTGACGTAGTCGTCATCCAGCGCGTCCGGCCCGCCGATGTTCAGGCCCACGCCGTGCGGCAAGAGCGTCCAGCGCTCGCGGCACGCGTCCAGGGCGCGCTGGGAGCGGCCGCCCAGCGTGAGGAAGTTCTCCGGGATGATCTCCACCCAGTCCAGCGCGCGCGGCGTGCGCGGCAGCGCTTCGTAGAAGTCGCGGCGCAACCCGATGCCCGCCCCCAGCGGCTTCAATCCATGGCGGTCTGTGTAGCGGGGGGACGGCATGCGGCGCTCCTTCACGTGCGACAGGTGAAAACAACACGGGCGGCAGGAAGGACCCTTCCCGCCGCCCGCGAGCCTGGGAGGAGACCTGTCACGCAGGCCCTCCCATGCGGTGACTACTTCTTGCCGCTGCAGGAGCCAGCGCCGCAGGAGCCGGCGCCACAGGAGCCCTCGGCGCCCTTCTCCGGGGTCGCGGCGGGGGCGGCGGCGTCGGCGGGCTTGTTGCTGCAGCTGGCCTCGGCGCCCTCGGCCGCGCCCGGCGACGCGGCGTGCACCTTGCTGCCCTCCGCCGCCTTGTTGGACGCACAGCCGGTGGCCAGCGCGCCGAGGGACAGGGTGCCGACAACCGCCGCAAGAGCCTTGACGTTCATGTGTTGCTTCCTTTCGTACCGCGTGGGGTGTGACTACGGGGTGACTGACGACAAATCGCTACGGCTTGAACTGAGTGGAGCCCCAGGCGTCGACCGTGACCTCGGCCCGCTCGCCCACCTTCAGCAGCAGCGCCTCGGTGCGCTTGATGCCGTAGGCCTCCAGGGGAATCTGGAACTTCGCGCGCACGCGCAAGAGCTCGCCCGCGGCGCGGTTCTTCGTCTCGGCCGTCTCCTGGAGGTACGTGGCCGTCACCTCCACGGGCTCCTCGCGCGTGATGCCGTGGATGGTGAAGGTGCCCTTCGTCTTCAGCACCACCGGCTTCGCGTTGGCGAGCGGCGCGGGCAGGGTCACGTCCTTGAACTCGAAGACGATGTCCGGGTGCTTCGCCGCGTCCAGCCAGCGGTCATTCTGCAGGTGGCCGTCGCGCGTCTCGTTGCCCGTCTTGATGGACTTCACCGGCACCTGGAAGCGGCCGCTGGCCTTCTGCCCCTTCACGTCCACGCGGCCCGTCACCTGGTTGGACAGGCCGTTGATGACCTCCAGCGGCGCGTCCAGCACGAACATCACCGTGTCGCGGCTGTTCGGATCATGGAAGACGAAGTGCTTGTCGGAAGCCGCGGGCTCCGCGGCGGACGCGGAAAGCGACAGGGTGGCGGCGAGCATCAGGACGCTGCGGAACATGGCGGACCTCATCTACGGATGCCGCGAACCTCGCGGATGCATGCGATACGCGGCAACCGGGAATCAGTTACGGCCCCTTTTCATTTCCGGGTGTTCACCCCGCGTCGTCCGGGGCCCGCCCGCCGTCCAGCGCCTCACGCAACCCACTGCCCGGCGCAGCATGGAGCTTGACGCCACCTGGGTCAATTCGGACGCCCAGGTCTTCCAGCAATGGGTTCAATTCAGCGAAGGCGGGCCTTGGGAGGTGACGGGCGAGCAGCGCGTCGAACAGTGGCTGGCCCGCGACGGTGTCCACGGCTTCGCCGAAGGTTTCGAGCGTCGCGGTGGGGCCGCGCGTGGCGAGCAGCTCCAGCACGTCCTCCAACCGTGCGCGGCCGTGCGTCACGCGGCGCAGCTCCACGTCCAGGTGGAGCGCGAAGAGCGCGCCGGTCCAGTAGATGCCCATGAAGTTGCGCCCCTCGGCGACAACCTCCTTCATGGGGCGTGAGCGCGCGGCGGCCTGGCCTCGCGCGAAGCCGTTCGCCAGCTCCTGCCAGGCCTGCGGGGCCGTCTGGCGTCCGGAGCGCACGCGGGCGAGCTCCGTGTAGTAGGTGGCCAGTCCCTCGGTGAGCCAGGCCACCCGGGGCACCAACGCCGGGTGCGTCAGGTGCAGCATTTCGTGGACCGCGACCCAGTCCTTCGCGAGGGACGCGGCGGTGGCGTCCTGCCCCACGAGGATGGAGATGCTGGGCGGCGAGCTCCACAAGGTCATCCCGAAGACGCCGGGCGTGTCGTCGCCGGGCACGGGCACGACGCGCACGGTGACGCGCGGGAACGGGAAGGCCTTGCGCACGGTGACGACCTCGCGCCCGGCCTGTTCGAGCCACGCACAGAGGTCCGCGTCCGTCAGGTGCGTGAACGGGCCCAGCAGCGCGACCTCCAACACGGAGGCGCCGACGTGCGCCTGGCACCGCCTGCCGCCGAACGAATGGAAGCCCGCGTCGATGAGGTCCTCGCCGCGCAGGTGGTAGACGCCGCGCTCGTCGGGGGTCCACGGCAGCAGCGCGTCCGCGCCGGATACGGTGAGGTCCACGCGCAGGCCAGGCGTCACGCGGCTGGGGATCAGCAGGTAGGCCTTGCCGCCCACGTGCCACGTGTCGCCCTCCCCCATGCCCCCGAACAGGGACCTGCCTCCGCCTCCGGGAGAGGAGGCCAGCGGGTAGTGATAGCGGAGGATGCGCGCTCCTTCGGGCACCCGCACCACGCCGTTCCGGGGGAAGATCTCGGTCCTGCTCCCGTCCCCGAATGTCGCGACCACGGAACTCTGGCGCCCCGGCTGCCGGAAGAGGAACGCGCCCGGGAAGACGCCAGGAGGCGACGGCGGCAGGACGACCGCCACGTTCAAGCGGGGCGAGGGGTCGTGCGTGTACGTGATGTCGTAGCGAAGGGGCACGTCCTCCCAGGGAGGCGCGAGCGGCACGGAGGCGCACGCCCCCAGCGTGAGCGCGAGCCCCACCAGCCATGCGCGGGCCACCGTCGTCGTCCTTGCGTCCACCCTGCCCCCACGGTCCACGGTCCGCCCGGAAGGACTCCACGGCAGCCCGCCTGACGTCCAGCCCGGAATGCCGACGCACGAGGACGCGTGCCCATGAGCCATCCGCTCAGAGGGGCTTCTTCCGCGCGCGCCGCGCGGGGGTGCGCTCCGCCTCCGAGGTGGTGCCGGCACGGCGTTTCCTGGACGGCGCCTTCTTGCGCGGGACGGGAGCCCTTCGCGGCGCCGCGTGCGCATGAGGCACCTCATGCCTTGCGCCCTCCTCCACCGGCGCTCCCGCGACGAGCAGCGCGCGCGCCGCGTCCAATATCTCCCCCGCCAGGGGCTGCGACGCGGTGGCCCGGGCGAGCGTCATCGCGCCGAAGCACAGCGTCACCGTCGCCAGCATCTGCTGCCGGGGCGTGGCGCCCTCGCGCGCGGGCAGGTGCGTCTGGGCCTGGCCGACCAGGTCCTCCAGCCCCTGTGCGAACGCGGCCTGCACCTCCGGCGCCGCGCGCGTCAGGTCCGACAGGAGCGACGGCATCATGCAGGTCGTGTCGCCCGTGTCCCGGTCGAACTGTTTCAAGTAGCGCATCGCGAAGCGCTCCAGGAACGCAGGGCCCCGCATCCCCTCCAGCCCCGCAAGCCAGGACGTCCGGCGCGCCGTCATGAAGGCGCGCAGCGACTCCGCGAGCAGCGACTCCTTGGAGGTGAAGTGGGCATAGAAGCCGCCCACCGTCAGGCCCGCGGCCCGCATCACCCGCTCCACGCTCGCACCGCTGAAGCCCTCCGCGCGGAACAGCTTCTCCGCCGCCGCGAGGATGCGCGCGTGCGTGGCCTGCTTGTGTTCAGCGGTGTAGCGCATCGCCCCTACTCCTTGCCGCCCGCGCCCGGCGGCCGGAACAGCATGCACGTCGTGGTGCCGTGCGCGTAGAGCGTGCCCTTCTCGTCCACCAGCCGCCCCTGCGCCGTCGCCACGCGGCCGCCCAGGTGGATGACCTCGCCCCTGCACGACAGCGGTCCCGTGTCGTGCGCGATGCCCTTCACGTAGTTCACGTGGAGCTCCAGCGTCGTGTAGCCCGCGCCCACCGGCAGCATCGTGTGGATGGCGCACCCCATCGCGGAGTCCATCAGCGTCGCCGCCAGCCCGCCGTGCACCATGCCAATGGGGTTGTAGTGGTGCTCCCCCGGCATCACCGCGAACACCACCCGGCCCTCCTCCACCTCCACCGGCGAGAAGCCCATCAGCTCCGCGATGGGCGGCCCCGGCAATTCCCCGCGCTGGATGGCCCGCAGGTACTCCAGCCCGGACAGCTTCTTCGCCGCGGAGGCCCCCTCCCGGGGGTCCCGCCACGTCACCGTCCGCGTGCGCGGATTCGCTGCCTGCTCGCTCATCGGGGCTCCCTATCGCTTGAAGTCATGGAAGGATGGTCATAATACCATCCCGGTTCAACGAACAGGGTCAAGGAGTGCGCGATGGAACAGCGGCGCGTCGTGGTGACGGGAATGGGGCTCATCAGCCCGTGTGGCATCGGCGTGGAGAAGAGCTGGGACGCGCTGGTGAACGGCCGGAGCGGCGTGGCGCCCATCACCCTGTTCGACGCGAGCGCGCTGGACTGCCGCTTCGCCGGTGAGGTGAAGGGCTTCAACCCGGAGGACTACATCGAACGGCGCGAGGTGCGCCGCATGGACCGCTTCGCGCAGTTCGCAGTGGCCGCGTCGGACATGGCCCTCGAGGACTCCGGGCTGGTCATCACCGAAGAGAACGCGGAGCGCGTGGCGGCCGTCATCGGCTCCGGCATCGGCGGCCTCAGCAGCCTGGAGGAGACGCACCGCAAGGCGCTGGAGAAGGGGCCGGACCGCATCAGCTCCTTCTTCATCCTCCAGATGATCATCAACATGGCGCCCGGCTACATCTCCATGCGCCACGGCATCAAGGGCCCGTCCTGGTCCACCAACTCCGCCTGCTCCACCAGCGCCCACGCCATTGGCGAGGCGATGCGCGGCATCCAGCGCGGCGAGTTCGACGTGGCCCTGGCCGGCGGCGCCGAGGCCCCCATCTCCATGCTGGGCGTGGGCGGCTTCGCCGCGATGAAGGCCCTGTCCAACCGCAACGACGCCCCCCAGGCCGCAAGCCGCCCGTTCGACAAGGACCGCGACGGCTTCGTGCTCGCGGAGGGCGCGGCCATCCTCATCCTGGAGGAGTACGAGCACGCCCGCGCCCGGGGCGCCCGCATCCTCGCGGAGCTGACGGGCTATGGCGCCAGCTCCGACGCCTACCACGTCACCTCGCCCGCGCCCGGCCACGAGGGCGCCCAGCGCGCAATGAAGGCCTCCCTGAAGAACGCGCGCCTCAACCCCGCGGACATCGGCTACCTCAACGCCCACGGCACCTCGACGGACATCGGCGACCTGCTGGAGATGGAGGGCATCGCGAAGGTGTTCGGCGACGCGGCGAAGTCGCTCGCCATCTCCTCCACCAAGTCCATGACGGGCCACATGAACGGCGCGGCCGGCGCCGCCGAGGCCGTCATCAGCATCCTCGCCCTCACCCGCGGTGTGCTGCCCCCCACCATCAACCTGGAGAACCAGGACCCGCGCATCCCGCTGGACTGCGTGCCCAACACCGCCCGCGAGGCGCGCGTGGACGCCGTCATGAGCAATTCCTTCGGCTTCGGAGGCACCAACGTCGCGCTCGTGTTCCAGCGGCTCCCGGAGTCGGGCTGAGCCTCTGTAAAAAATCTGGCGCCCGTTTACTGACTTTTCCCCAGCCCCGCCGCGCCGCGTCAGTCAAGGGTTGACAACGCGGTGCGCGAGCGCCGCCTCCGCACACCGGGAGCGCCTGAAAGCCCCGTGATTACATGGGATTACGTCCCTATAAGGCCAGGGTGGAGGCAGCCAACCCTTCGCGCGTCGCCTGCGGGACAGCGCTGCGGCGATCCAAAAACGTTGATTGCAAATCGGTAAATCGGTTTGCAGAGTGGATCCAGAGACCCGGTGTCGGAGCGCGGCTCCTGACGCGGCCCACCGGGGGTTGGAGCCATGAACAACGACAACGCGCTGAACGCGAACGTGGGGCTGAAGCTTCGAGGCCTGCGCTTGCAACGCAACATCAAGCAGGCGGACGCCGCGAAGGACCTGGGTGTCTCGCCCGCGTACCTGAACCTCATTGAGAAGGGCAAGCGCGTGATGCCCTTCCCGCTGCTGTGGAAGGCGCTGCGCTACTTCGAACAGGACCCCGAGCAGTTCATGTCCACGCTGGGCGAGGGCCGCGTGGACGAGGCCCTGGCGAAGCTCTTGGATGAACCGCTGCTCAAGAGCCTGGACATCGACTCGGAGTCGCTCCAGTCGCTGTCCGCGGAGCCGAAGCTGGCCGGCACCGTCGCCGCGCTGTTCAACCTCTACAAGAACACGCGCACGCAGCTGGAGAACGTGCTCGCGCAGCTCAACGTGGAGGAGCGCACGCGCACGCAGGGCTCCACCTCCGGTCTGGGCAACACGCCGGGCGTGCGCTTCGACTACTCGCCTTTCGACGAGGTCAGCGACTTCCTGGAGAAGCACCGCAACTACTTCCCGGAGCTGGAGGAGCAGGCGGAAGGGCTGCGCCGCGACTTCCGCCTGGAGCAGCAGCTCACCAGCAGCAACCTCATCCGCATGCTGGAGGAGAGATTCGACTTCAAGGTGCAGATCGAGCGCGCGGCCAGCGGTTCGTCCGTGGTGCGCCGGTTGGACCTGGACGCGCGCACGCTCACGCTGTCGCCGGACCTCACGGAGCAGCCGCTGAAGTTCCAGGTGGCCGCGTCCATAGGCCTGATGGTGATGGACCGCGAGAAGCTGGTGGAGCGCATCCTGGGCGCGGGCCGCATGCGCCACGGGGAGACGGAGCGCCTCATCAAGGTCAACCTGGCGAACTACTTCGCCGGCGCGCTGATGCTGCCCTACGGCGAGTTCTTCAAGGAGGTGCAGCGCACGCGCTACGACGTGGAGCTGCTCTCCAACATCTTCGGCACCACCTACGAGACGGTGGCCCACCGCATCTGCAACCTGTCCGACCCCAAGCGCCAGGGCCTGCCCTTCCACTTCCTGCGCGCGGACATCGCGGGGAACATCTCCAAGCGCTACAGCGGCACCGGCATCCGCTTCGCGTCCGGCGGCGGCTCCTGCGCGAAGTGGGCGGTGCACCTGGCGTTCCTCAACCCGTCCCAGATTACGCGCCAGTACTCCATCATGCCGGACGGCACGACGTACTTCTGCTTCGCGAAGGTGCAGTTGCAGCCCATTGAAGGCTCCATCGTGAAGGGCACGGCGTACTCCATCGGCCTGGGCACGCACGCGGAGAACGCGAAGTACCTGGCGTACGGCCTGCCCACCAACGACCTGCGCAAGGACGCCATCCCCAGCGGCATCTCCTGCCGCTTCTGCGAGCGCACGGACTGCAACCAGCGCGCGGCGGCCAGCTACCGCTTCGCGTTCGCCTTCGACGAGTACACGAAGAAGGACTGCTTCTTCTCCCCGCTGCTGGTCCACGAGAAGGAGAAGGCCGAGCGCAACGGAAACGCGGAAGCCGACGGCAACGGCGCTGAAGCCAGCGAGAAGCACGATTCGCTGGACAGGGGCGCCCGCCGCCGCAAGGTTCACGAGAACTGACATGCACCCGTCCGACAACGAACGCGCCCACATCGCAGACGCCATCCAGAAGCAGAAGAACGCGCTCGCCCCGCTGCGCATCACCGGCTCGCCCTCGGAGGTGGGCCAGGGGCTGGTGGCGCTGGCGGAGCTGTACGGGATGCTGGAGGACCACGCGGCCTCCCGCGAGCACTACGAGGAGGCCTTCGGCTTCTTCAAGACCGCGGGCAACAAGCCCGGACAGGCGCAGGCGCTCTTCGGCCTGGGCGTGGTGAAGGCCCACTTCGAGGATCACAAGGGCGCCATCGAGCACATGGCCACCGCCGCCCTGCTCTTCAACGAGGCGCGCGACCGCGAGGGCGAGGCGCTCACCCGCGCCTGCATCGGCGAGTCCCTGCGCGCCATGGGCGAGGCCGACGGCGCCGAGGAGAAGTACCAGGAGGCGCTCATCCTCTACCGCCAGACGCGCAACACCGAGCGCATCGCTCGGCTGCTGCTGGACATTGGCGACCTGCGCATGGCCAGGGGCGAGTACGAGCCCGCGCGCAAGCGCTTCCTGGAGGCCGTGCCGCTCCTGGAGCAGGGCGAGGACGCGGAGGCGCTCGCGCTGGGGCACCTGCTGCTGGGTGAGTCCGAGGGCCTGATGGGCCACCACGACAACGCGCGGCCGCACCTCTTGCGCGCGGTGGACGTGTACGGCGAGCTGCACGACCACGTCTACGAAGCCCGCGCGCGCTGGGACCTGGGGCTGTCCTGCTACTACCTCCAGGACTACGCCGCGGCCCGCGAGCAGTTCGAGGCCGTGCTGCCCATGTACGAGGACCTCAAGCAGCACGATGAAGTGGCGAAGGTGAAGAACGTCCTCGCGCACTTCGCCGCGCGCGGCGTGTAGCCCCGCGCGCGGTCTTCACCGCGTCTGGCTCCGGCTCAGGCCTGGAAGCCCGCGCCCACCGCCAGCGCGAGCAACCCGATGACCCCCGCGGCGATGGCGGCGTAACGCCACTCGCCGCGCAGGCCCAGCAGCGTTCCCGCCATCACCAGCCGCGCCACCGGCGTCACCAGCAGCATGGACGCCGCGCCCTTGCGCAACAGGTCGATGGCCACGTGCACGGCCTCGTCGCGCGGCAGCAACTCCAGCGCGAGCGACGTGACGAACATGCAGCCACTGGTGATGGCCCCGGTGCGCAGCATGCGGGCAATCCATCGTTCTCCGGCGGCGAGCCTCCTGGCCCCCCGGCGCTCGCGTGGGAGCACCTCCGGCTGGGTGATGGGTTCCCGCGGGAGCTCCTCGTGGAACTCCCCGTCCAACGCCACCGACGTCGCCTGTGCGTTGCGACGTGGGGGTCCTGCCTCCGGCACCATCATCGACGGATGGACACCGGGTAGTTCAGGCTCCGCTTCACTCATTTCCATACGCTCGGCCACAGCCCCTCCCCTCCCTTCCACAACATCTGTCCGGCCACAATCAACAGGACCGCCGCGAAGAGCTTCTTGAGCACCGCGGTCGGGGTCCTCAGCATCAGCTTGCTGCCCACGGAAGCTCCGGCCAGCACCCCTACGACCAACGGCGCCACGAGCCCGAGATTCAATTGGCCGCGCCACGCGTAGGCCGCGACGCTGGCGGCGCCGGTGACGCCCACCATCAGGTTGCTGGTGGCGCTGGCGACCTTGAAGGGCACGCGCATGCCGTAGGTCATCAGCGGCACCTTCAGCGGGCCACCGCCCACGCCCAGGAGCGCGGACAGCCCGCCCGCCACGAAGGAGCCGGAGATGCCCAGCGGGTAGTTGCCGGGCTCGTAGTTGGCCGCCGTCGCCGGCTCCTGGACGGGGCGGCGCAAGAGCAGCATCTGCAGCGCGACGAAGAGCGTGAAGAGGCCGAACACCACGGCCACCATCGCCTCCGCGACGAAGGCCGCCACCAGCCCGCCGACGATGGCGCCCATCACCGTCGCCAGCTCCAGGGTGAGCCCCAGCCGCAGGTCACTCAGCTTGTTCTCCACGTAGCTGGCGGCGGCGGCGCAGGAGTTGGCCACCACGCACATCAGGCTCGCGGGGACGGCCTGCTCCAGCGGGATTCCGAATCCCAACACCAGCGCCGGCACCAGGACGATGCCGCCCCCGATGCCCAGGAGCGCCCCCAAC
>NZ_RAWC01000263.1:0-11824 GCF_003611685.1 Corallococcus sp. CA049B
GCACAATGGGGGGCAGGGGGGCCTGGCGGTACGGGACCTCTGCTCCATGGGTTCTGAAGCCGGGGTTGCTTTCGCGGTATGACGGCGTTGATGACGGAGCCCCGGGCCTTGCGGTGGGGGCTGGGTGTCGTCCTGGGCGTGCTCGCGCTCCAGGCCTCGCGCCTCGCACTGCACAAGGCATTCAGCATCGACGAGTTCCAGTACGCCCATGCCGCGTGGCTCATGGCCCACGGGCAGGTGCCCTACCGCGACTTCTTCGAGGTGCACTTCCCACTCGTGTACCAACTGCTGGCGCCTCTGTTCCGGCTGCTTGGAGATGATCCGCGCAACGTGCTCGCGCTTCGGGCCGCGATGCTCGTGCCGCTCGCGGGGGCGTGTGTCTCCGTGTTCTTCCTCAACCGGCGGGCAGGACGCATCGCCGCGCTCCTGTCTCCGGTGCTGCTGCTCTGCTCGCCGGGCTTCCTGCACTTCGCCACCGAGGTGCGTCCGGATGCCCTCACCGCCGCGCTCTTCCTGGGCGCACTCGCCGCGCTGGCCGTACAGCCCGGCTCCTTCCTCTCGTCGTTCCTGGCGGGCGCGCTGCTCGTTGCCTCGGCGTGGGGCTCCCAGAAAGCGCTCTTCTTCGGCGGGCTCGTGACCGTGGTGCTCCTGGCGGACCTCCTGCGGCGCAAGAACGCTTCTGCCGCGCTCATCGCCGCGCCTCGCGCCTTCTTCGCGGGCGTCGCCGTTGCGACGAGCGCGGTGGCCACCTACCTCACGGTGACGGATTCCTGGGGCGCATGGTGGCGGTGGTGTTTCGTCTGGGCTTCCGAACACCAGCGCCACTACCCGGGCTTCTCGTGGCGCGAATACCTGGTGCCAGCCTTGGAGGCTCAACCCGCGTTCTTCCTCCTCGCCGCTGTCGGGTTCGTCGCCACGTTCCTTCGCTTGCTGAAGCACCCGCGCACTCCGGACCTGCTCCTGTTCGTGGCCGTGCCCGCGACCTTCGGCGCCTATGCGCTCCAGCGCGCTCCGTTCCCGTACAGCCTGCTGCCGTTCCTGGGCGTGCTCGCGCCCTTCGCCGCGCGCGGCGTCCTCGTCGTGCTCTCGGGATTGCGTACTCCCGCTGTGCGGACCTTGGGGCTTGCCGGGCTGGGCGGCCTGTTCGTCGTCCAGGCCGCGTGGGTGGAGGCCTTGCTGGATGGCGGAGGCAATGCGCGGCAGCGCGAGGTGCTCGCTCGTATCGCGGCGCTCACGGGGCCGGAGGATGTCGTCTACGACAACTCAGGGGGCTACGTGAGCCGTCCGCACGCCCACTTCTACTTCTACACGGACGCGTATCTGCGCGGCTCGCTCGCGGGCCTGCTGTCCGATGAGATGCCCCGGGTGCTCGTGGAGCAGGGCTGTGTGCTGCGGGTGGATGACCTGCGGACCTCCGGCCTTCCTCCGGCGCTGCGCCGCTTCCTCGACGCGCACTACCAGCCCTACGACGGTGACTTGTATCTGTGGGGGCAGCGCTACCGCGTGCCCTCGGGCTCCGGCGCCCTGGAGGAGCGCTTCCTCGCGGTGCGCGCCGACCGTTACTTCGTCCAGCCCTCGAGCACGCTCGATACCGGCGCGCTGTTCATCGATGGCGAGCGCATCACCACGCCTGCGTTCACGCTGTCCCGGGGCGAGCACACCCTTCGCTATGAAGGGCGTGCCGAGGCCTTCCAACTCCTGTGGCTGCCCCGCGACGCGAAGCGCTGGACGCCACGGCCGGGGGCTCCGTCCACGTACTCGCGCCTGTTCTGAGCACGCGTCGAGAGCAGGCGAGCTGGCGTGGAGACAGCCTTCCGGGATGACGGCACTGTCGTCCTGGCGGTCCGCCGTGGCACCTCCATCCTGAACTCAACCGTGGAGCCCGGCCCCGGGTCGAACTTCCCTGCGCGAGGGCGATTCCTACTGTGCGTGGGCAGGATTGTTCTCAGGGGAGGTTGCCGTGGCTGGTGATGATTCGGGGCGGAAGCGGAACCGTGCGCCCGTTGCCTCCCAGGGCGTGATGTCGCTCCTGGAGCGCTGGGTTTCCGACCTCGAACGGGATGCTCCCTTCTCACGGGAGGATGCGCCGGAGCCACGCCCGCGCACTTCCGGAGCCGCTGCTCGCTCTGGCGACGAGCCGCTCGAGGCCCCTGGCCCAGGCGGCCGGACGACGCAGGGTGAGTCCTCTGCTTCCTCCCGCGCGGCCCGGGAGGAGCTGCGTCCATCGCGTCGCGACTCCGGCTCCAGGCCTCCTGCCTACACGAGGGAAGACGACTCATCGGGGACAGCGAGTGCGCCGCTGCGTCCTCCTCGTCCAGACGCCGATCGTTTCGCCGAACAGAGGCCCCGCCGGCATTCCTCTTCTCGTGCGGCCAGGGGGGAAGGGCGCCCTGCGCGTCCTGACAGTGCGCCGCTTTCTGAATCGAGGTCCCGTCCTTCTGCTGCATCCGACGCCCCTGACGCCGCACGTGAAGGCATGCGCCCTCCACGGTCCGGCTCCAGCCCACTCGCCGAATCAGCGCCCTTGCCCCGGATGCCGCAGGGCGGAGCCTCTGCTTCTGGTGAGGAACTGCGCCCTCCACGTTCCGGTCGCAGCTCGCTCTCCGCGCCCTCGCCCCGAGTCCGGATGCCGCAGGGCGGAGCCTCTGCTGCTTCCCGCGCGGCCCGTGAAGAACGCCGCCGCGAAGCGACTCCGTTCGGCGAACAGGGTCCCCGCGTCGATTCCGTTCTCGCGGCGCGCGAGAAGCATCACATCGAGGGGGAGCCGTTCAGCGAACATGCGCCCCGAATGCCGGCGGCATCGGAACGCTCGGCCCGCGATGCAAATCGCCACTCGAGGTCCGGCGCGGATCCGTTCACTCCGTCCGAGGCAGATGCTGCTCGTTCGGACCGTGAAGTGGGGCGCCCTTTGCGCACTGATGCGAATTCGTTCGCCTCAGAGGCGACTGCTTCTCGTTCGACCCATGAGGCCAGCCGCCACCTCGGCTCTGGCGCGGATCCATTCAGAGAGGCAGAGACGGCCTCTGCTCGTTCGAGCCATGAGGCAAGCCGTCGCGCTCGCTCTGGCGCGGATCCATCCAGAGAGGCAGAGATGGCCTCGGCTCGTTCGGGCCGTGAGGAAAATCATCACTCGCGCTCTGGCGTGGATCCGTTCGCGGCACCAGAGGCGGCCTCGGCTCGTTCGGGCCGTGAGGCAAATCATCACTCGCACTCGGGCGCGGATCCGTTCGCGGCACCAGAGGCGGCCTCGGCTCGTTCGGGCCGTGAGGCAAATCATCACTCGCGCTCGGGCGCGGACCCCTTCAGGGATCCCGAGCCGGCACCGGGTCGCGCGTCCCGGGAGGAGAACGTTCACCTCCGCTCCGGAGCCGACCTCTTCACCGAGACGCGGTCCCGCGAAGCGGAAGCGCAGGACTCGCCCTTCCGCGCTGCACGCGAGGAGCTCCGGCTCCAGGGGCCCGTGGTCACCTTCCCGGATGGCGCGCGAGTCGTCCTGGGCAACGACGGCGGCCGACCCATCCATCGCGGCACCGTCGCGGTGCGCGGCCCGTGCGCGCCTTCGCGTGAGGAACTCATGGGCCTGGGCCTCACGGAGCCCCAGGCCCGGGCCCTGGACTTCGTCCTCGCCTGGTTCGGGCACCCGTTCGACTCCGTCACCTCCGAGCCCCAGTCCGGCGCCGAGCCCCGGTGGGGCGCCTGGCCCCTGTCAGGGCCCACGCTCATCGCCGCGCTCGCCCACTGGAAGCAGCATGAACCCGAGGCGTTCGACGCGCGCCTGGGCCGGCTGGGGTTCGACGCCACGGCCCTGGCCCTGTTCGCCGAAGACCCCCGACTGCTCGCGGCGCTCGCCCGGGCCGGCCGGGAGCGCGGCGCTCAACGGGCGCAGCTCGAAACGCTCGTCACGCACGTGCTCCGCCCCATGCTCGACTCCTGCGCCCAGGCGGAGACCGCCGTGGACGCGCCCGGTGGCCTCTTCGCCTCGGCCCGCGCGCTGGCCCTGCTCCTCCATTCCGAGCTTCGCTTCGGCCGCCGCGGCGTCACGCGGCTCGTGACGCTCGCACGCGAACGGCCGGAGCCGCCCGTCGCGGGTGAGCACGCGGGTGAACGCCTCGCGGAGGACCTGCGCGCCACCGGACGCTCGCGCGACGCCTCCGAGGTCTGGCGCATCCTCACGACTCCCGAGCTGGCGGATCCTTCCTAGCGCACGCCATGCGGACGCCTCTTCCTCCCGGGAGCCATGTCCTGCTCGTGGTCCCCGACCCCGGCGCCCCGGCGGCTCCCCAGGAGCAGAACCGCGTCCTGGCCGGCGAGCTCATCCTCAACGGGCAGCGCTACCACTTGGTGCCCGCGGAGGACTCCGCGAGCCCCGCGCCCGCGCCCGCGTCCGACGTGCGGCTGCTCACCTCGCGCGAGCTGCAGGTCGTCTCCTGTGTCTGCGCGGGCTGGGGCAACAAGCAGATCGCCACGAAGCTCAACATCAGCACGTGGACCGTGGCGGCCCACCTGCGACGCATCTTCGTCAAGCTGGGCGTGGACACCCGCGCGGCCATGGTGTCGCGCTGCCTGGGCGCCGTGTCCCTACCCCCCGCGCCATGAGGGGTCGTCCGCCGGCGGCGCCACGCTCTGGCGCAGCCCCAGGATGAGCGCCACGTTCGCCTGGGGCCGGCGCACCAGCCGCACGCACTTCGAGGGACAGATGAGCAGCGGCGTCACCCCGGGCCCATGCCCCGCGACCTTGCTGTCCGCGTGCACCACCACCCCCACGGTGACGACCCCCGGCCGCCGCGTGGGCCCGAACCGGTAGTCCAACGGACACACCGCCACCAGGTCCCCCAGCCGGAGCGCGTCCAGCCGGTGCCTGCGCACCAGCCGCGCATCCGACAGCTGGATGTCCAGGTCCCCCAGCACGCCCTCCGAACGCCCGAACCCCGACCCCATCAGCTCCGCCGGCACCGTGTGCGTCACGGGAACCACCAGCCGCCCCGCTTGCGTCCGCACGCCCCAGCGCCGCAGCAGCCGGGGCGACAGGTTCAGCGCCCGCACCTGGGGGAAGTCCGGCAGCTCCAGCCCCTGGCCGTACGCGTCCAACTGCACGCGGTCCCCAATGCACATCCGGCGCTTCACCGCGGGAGGGAAGTCCACGATGACGTGGTTGATGCCGCCGTGCTTGCCCACGACCGTGCCCACCGCGCCCGTCACGGGACCGCTGGTCACGCGCGCGCGGTTGCCCACGCACGCATAGAACATCAGCGCCCGGTTGGAGCCGCCGCGCTGGCCCGCGTCGTCGCGTCCGGGGTTGTTCAGCGACACCCCCGCCTCCATGTGGTCCGCCGCCAGCCCCACCGCGCGGTCCCCCACGCGCCGGTTGAGCACGATGCCGCCGGTCCCCGGCAAGAGCCGCAACACCCCGTCCCGGCCAATGCGGTAGGGCGACACGCGCGCGAGGGGATGGGACACCTGGCCCGCGACCGCCGAGGCCACCATCCGCGACTCGTTGGTGCGCGGCGCCGAGGCGGCCCCCGTCCCCGCCTCCATCAAGGGATGCAGTGTGATGTCCATGCCGTGCCTGCCTCTTTCATCGCATCGCCGGCGCGGGGCTGGTGACGCCCAGCGTCTGGCGCAGGGTGGGCGCCACGCCCCGGAACGCGCGGCCATCCGGCGTCATCCGGTACGCGGCGATCCATTCTTCCGCCACCGGACCCAGCGGCATCACCTCCGTCTGGAAGTCCCTGAAGTCGCGCGTCTTGAACGGGTTGTCCGCGATGAAGTTGAGCAGCAGGCGCCCCGCGTCCGCCATCTTCGAGCGCTGCGAAACCTCACCCGCGCCGCCCAGGTAGCGCTGCGACACCACTTCAATCACGTCCCACTTGGTGTTCGCGTCGAAGGCCTTCTTGATGTCCGGCGTCTCCAGCGCGTCGAGGATGGTCTTGAGGTACTCGCCCACCTCCACCGTGAGCGCCAGGATGTTGCCGTAGGTGGCGCGGTCGATCTGCCAGCGGATGTCCGTGCCCAGGCGCTGGATGGTGGCCTGGCTCGCGAAGGGCCGCTCGTTCAGCTGCTGCGAGCCGCGGATGACCTCACCAATCAGCAGGTCGCGGAAGTACTGCGCGATGGCGGACACGAAGGCGACGAACTCGCGGTGGAAGCTGCGGAACATCACCGCGCCCGGCGGCGCCGCCAGGCTGCCGTAGTTGAACGCGCGCCGGTACGCGAGCTGCCGGTCGCGCGGCTTGTAGCGCAGCGGCTGGTGCTTCTCCATCAGGTACAGCGCCCGCGCGCCGGGCCCCCGCTGGATGCGCATGCGCCCGTCGTGGAAGAGGCGCAGCAGCGCGCCCGCCACCTGGAACACCTTCATCCGTTCATGCTGGTAGATGAAATAGAGTTCCGCGGTCGCGTGGAGCTGCGTCTCGATGACGGACTCGTCGAAGTCCTGGACGAGCAGCGGCTTGTTGATGGCGTCGAAGGACGGCGCTCCGTCCTTGCCCAACCCCATCAGGTCCGAGAAGAGCGACGCCGTCGAGCCGTCGGAGGCGCTGGCGAGCAGCTCCTCCTCCCGGAGCGCGAGCTGCTTCTGCAGCTCCTTGCGCTGCTCATCCGACGTGACGTTGGCGAGGACTTCCCGCTTCCACTGCGAGAACAGCCGCTGAAGGGCTTCTGCCGTACCGATGCTCATGGCATGCCACCTGGGTCAATGACGTTGAAGGAATGGGTTTCAGTCCGGTGCGCGCGCTCACGGCTTGCGCGCGTGGCGGACGTGGCGGCGCGTGTGGCCCGACTTGGCGTGCCCGTTGCCCGGCGCGGGCCGGCTGTCCGCGCCGTGCCGCTCCTTGCCGGCGATGATGCGCTCCACGGCCTTGAGCTGATCCGAGAACGCCTGCTCCAGCTGCCGGGCCAGCTCCGGCCCCTGGGCCTCCAGCTGCTGCTTCACGTCCGTCATGATGCGCGCCCGGCTCCTTTCAATGAGCGAGGCCACGTCGTCCATGCTGGGCCCGTTGCCTCGCGTGGCGGCCGGCGCCTCTGGAGCCCCGCCCGACTCCGCATCCTGCGAGTAGGAGGCCACGGTGGCCTCCGGGTTGAAGTTCGGCTCCAGGTTCTTCTCGATGCGGTCCAGCGAGACGCGGATGGGCGGCGGCACCGTGAACGGCTCGCCGGTGTTGCAGTGCGCGCCCTGGGGGAAGCCGTACTTGTGGTTCCGGTCGTCCTCGATCTCCTCCGCCTGGCCGGGCGCCTCCTGGGTCAGCGTCTTCGCCAGCTCCAGCGAGTCCTCCTCCAGCCCGCATTGCTCCCGGAGGAAGGCCGGGCTCACGTTGAAGACGTCCACGTTGTCGTCCAACTGCTCGATCATCTCCTCGTGGAGGTCCACGCGGTTGCCGCCCGGCACCGTGGCCTCGTCGTAGTCCAGCAGGAACAGGTCGATGATCCGGTCGAGGTGGTAGAGCTTGCGATCCAACCGGGCCAGCTCCTTCCAGAACTCCACCGACGTGCTGGGGTCCATCAGCAGGTCCTCGATGAGCTCCTGGGTGTCGTTGCGCTCCCGGAACTTGTCGTTCAGCTCCTGCTCCTTGCCCGTCAGGTCCCGGAAGGTCAGCGGGACGGGGAGCACCAGGTTGAGCAGCCGCGCCCCGGCGTTGGGCCGGTCGAACGCGTCGATGAAGAGCGTCAGCGACTCCACGAAGGCGGCCAGCGGCGCGGAGGCTCCCTGGACCTTCGCGTTCAGCGCGACGCCCCGGCTGGTGCCGCCGGAACTGGAGAAGCCGACGGTGGACGTGTCCAGCAGGGTGCCGGCCACGTCCCGCAGGCGCCGCAGCTGGATGAGCTCCACGGGCACCGCGGACGCGATGCCGCGCAGGTCCTCCGAATTCTGCCGGGGCGCGTTGTTCAGGAGCACGTCCAACAGCCGCGACATGGCCTCCGGCCGGACGATGGCGCGCAGGTCCGACTGCCCCCGGGCGCGCAGCTGATCCAGCAGCTTGCCGTAGGACGCCTGGCCGTCACCCCAGTCGTCGGAGCCCTCCTGCATGGAGGTGGCGGTGAGCTGCTCCAGCGAGTTGATGAGCGCTTCACGGCGCTGGCGCAGGTCCTGGAGCGCGACCTGGAACACCGTGCCGCCCTTGTCGAAGCCGGCGCGGAAGAGCGCCTCGCCCGCCAGGATGCGCAGGAGCGTGGCGTTGTCGTCGAGGGTCGCCGCGAGCCGGCCGAACTCCTGGACCACCGCGGGGTTGAGCATGCCCACCAGGCGCGCCACGCGCGCGGTGTCCCCCAGCTTGCGGATGGAATAGAAGGCCCGGTCGCGCGACACGGGGTCCACCGCCAGGTTCGCCGCGGCCTCGCCCTCGTCCAGCTCCGCGAGGATGGAGTCGCGCCAGCCGCACACCGGCGCCTTGAAGTCGCGGTTGGAGGCCAGGTTCACCGCGATCTCCAGGTCGTCCGCCAGCGCCTTGCGCTCCTGGCGGAACCGGCGCTGGCCCGGCGAGTCCATCGTCCCGTTCATCACGACCGCGGCGGGCTCGGGCGTGCCCGTGAGGCGGATGGGCTGGCCGCGGCTCTCGTCGTCCAGGCGCGCGGCCGTGGTCGGGTAGAGCTTGCGCAGCGCGTACACCACGGCCTTGGGGTCACGCGCGTCGGACACGCCGAGCTGACGGCGCAGGAACTCGTCGAACTTCGACTTCGCGCTCGAGGCCAGCTCGATGGATGCGGCGGGGCTTCTCCCCTTCACGTTCTCGTACATCGTCCCTCCCTTGAGGTCCTGTCATGCGGCCAGGGTGACGCCCACGCCCGGCGTCCGCGCGCTCCGCGTGCCGAGCTTCACCAGATGATTGAGCACCGTCCGAGAGATGCGCTCGGGCGAGGCCAGCCTCCGTTCGAGCGCCTCGCGGCTGGCGCTCACCACGTGGCGCGGCGGAAGCCCCGGCGGGATGTGCCCGCGCGCCAATGATTCCGCGGCCCGGTCGATGCGCTCCTGATCCGAATGCCAGAAGGGCACCACGTCCACCAACGCGCGCTGCGCCAGGCCCCGGCGGGGCTGGAACGCAATCTCATCCACGACATGGGGGATGAGCCGCGCCGCCGTGGACAGGAGCAGCCGGGGGATGCGCGCGGAGGGCAGCCGCGCGCGGTACAGCCGGTCCCAGTTGTCGCGCGTGTCGCAGGCCCGGCGCTGGAAGCCCATGCGCCGGAGCATCTCCGCCTGGATGAACACCCGCAGGAAGGGCGTGGGGTGCGCGCTGAGCGGATGGAACGTCAGCACCCGTGACGACGGGTACGCGAGGAAGTCCTTCATCGAGTGCACCGACGCGGGCCCTCCGAGCAGGCACGCGATGAGGTCCGCGAAGATCTCCTTGTGCCAGCGGCCCCACAGGCGCGTGAGCCACGGGTTGCCGGTGGCGTGCAGCACCCGCCGCTGGAGCGCCACCTGCGTCTCCTGCCAGATGCCCAGGTCCGCCTGCAGGTTGTGGCCGATTTCGTGGAGGATGACGCCCATGCCCCACGGGGCCTCCACGCGCTCGTAGGGCACGCGGATGAGCGGGAAGGGGTTGCGCTCCCCGAGCAGCCGGCTCAGCAACACGCCGCGCCGGAAGGTGGCCGGGGAGAAGCCGTGCTCCAGGTAGGTGAGCGGCTTGAGCATCGGGCCGTGCAAGAGGCCCGGCGCGGCCTGCCGCACGGCCTGGAAGCAGTCCACCGCGATGGCGTCGCAGGCCGCCAGCGCTGGCGCGAACCGCGTGCCCCGCTGGCTGAAGACGTCGAAGAAGAGGCCGTAGGCGCGGCGGGCGCGGTCGATTTCGCGCTCCAGCAGCGCGTTGCGCTCCAGCACCTCGTCGGGGCTAGGCGCGTCGTGCAGCCCGCCGTTCAGCCGCGACAGGGCGCGGCGCACGTCGCGGTCGATTTCGCCCAGCCGGACGTTGGCCGCGGCGAAGTGCGCGGCGGAGGGGGCGTAGGGGACGTCCCGGGGCCGGATGCCCACGTCCTGCGGCGTGAGGCGCGACAGCCGCCCCGCCCGGAACGTGATGCTCTGGACCTTGGCCCGCAGGAACCGCTGAAGCGTGTCCGCCATGTGCCCGCCTCCCCCTTGCCGCCCACGCCCCCGGGTTCACCGCACGATGATGCGCACCGGCCCCCGCAGCGTGACGGTCCGCAGCCGGCGAAGGCCGGGGCCTCCCATCATGGGATTCTGCCGGCCGCGAAGCCCCGTCCGGCGCAGGCCCGCGCGCGCCCGCAGCTGCCGCACGGCGGGGCTCGTCCGGGCCAGGCGGCGCACCACGCGCGGGCTGGAGATGACGCGCGTCCCGATGCGGCGGAGCATCCGCGGCACCGCCTGGGGGCTCGCGCCCTGCTGGCGCACCAGCCGCGTCACCTGGCGCACCACGCGCGTCACCGCCGGCAGGGCCCGCGGGCCGTAGCGCTGGTTGATGCGCGAGGCGAGCTGCGTCGTCATCTGGCCCACCGCGCGTCCCAGCGCCCGGGCCTGCTGGGGCGACTGCCGGCGGCGCGCGGGAGACATGGTGGAGCGGACCACGTGCCGCGCCGCCAGCCCGCCCAGCACGCGGTTGAAGGCGTCCATGTCCTCGTCGCTGGCGTAGTCCCCGGCGGCGTCCGCGAAGGCGTCCATGGCGTCCGCGCGGAGCAGCCCTCCCAGGGTGCGGCCAATCTCCTGGCCCGCGATGCCGCCCAGCCGGGGCGCGGCCTGGCGGATGAGCCGCATGGCGATGGGCATGGCCCTGCGGCGGATGCGCTGGAAGGTGGGCCCGGCCACGGTGGCCAGGCGGCGCGCGCCAGCCGCCAGGCGGCGGAGGAACTCGTCCTCGTCCTGGGCGTCCATCGCGTCCGCGAAGGTGTCCTCCAGGGCGTTGGGGTTGTCCATCTCGAAGCCCTCGGCCTCGAAACCCTCCTCCATGGGGGTGGGGTTCTCCTCGAAGCCCTCGGCCTCGAAGCCCTCCTCCATGCCCTCGGCCTCGAAGCCTTCGCCCTCGAAGGAGTCCTCCATGGGGGTGGGGTTCTCCTCGAAGCCCTCCTCCATGCCCTCGGCCTCGAAGCCTTCGCCCTCGAAGGGATCCTCCATGCCTTCGTCCTCGAAGCCCTCCTCGCCCTCTGCCAACAGGTCGGACATCTCGTCGCCCTGGCTCGAAAACTCCTCTTCGAAAGGCTGCGGTTGCATGGGTACTCCTCCTTGTCCTGAAGACTTCGTGTGTGGATTGGCCTAGGCGCGGCGCACGCTCGCGGCGCTGACCGCGGCGATGGGGATGCGGCGCAGCACGTGCCGCCGGGCATGCACCCGCCGCGCGGCCAGGCGCGGCGGGACGACGCCCATGGAAGGCACCTGGAGCGCGTGCGTGAGCACCCGGCGCCCCGCGCCCTGCACCACGCCCGGCAGCGCGGTGATGGCGCCGCCCGCGCCGCGCAGGCGCAGGTTCCCCGCCGCCAGCCGGGCGATGAGGCGCATCAGCCGCAGCCGCCGGCCCGCGGTGCCCGGCGCCTGTTGGCAGAGCCGCATCAGGAGCTGCTCCACGCCGCGGGTGCGCGCTCGCAGGACGCCCTGCGCGGCGCCCCCGAGCGCGGTGCTCATGGGCACCGCCTGCCGCGTCACCACCCGCGCCGCGAGCCCCGCGCCCAGCGGCAGGGCCACGGCGGGAGGCACCTGCCGCGCATCCGCCATGTCCGCGAGCGCATCCAGCGACGCGTCGTCATCCGCGCCGTCGCCGCGCAGGATAGAGGACGCGATGCGCCCGCCCACGCCTGGAATCAGGCCACCCACCGCCCCCGCGAGCGCACCGCGCAATCCCTGTCCCCGCAACAATCCCTGCGCGGCGCCGACGCCCGCCGCGACGAC
>NZ_RAWC01000264.1:0-11677 GCF_003611685.1 Corallococcus sp. CA049B
CGCGGACGGCGAGGGCGGGGGTGGCCGTGGAGCACTACCGGCGCTACCTGCAGCTGCGTCCGCGAGGGGCCGGCGCGGCCGAGGCCCGGCAGTACCTCAAGTCCCGGTCGGGTCGGTAACGGCGCTCAGCGATGTTCCTCGTCCTGTCGAAGCTGTTGGACCTGCTCTTGTCCCCGCTCACGTGGGCGCTGTTGTTCGGCGTGGGAGGCGTGGCGCTGCGCCGGTGGAAGCGCCTGTCGCTGGCGTCCCAGCTTCTGGCAGTGGCCGTGCTGTACGTGTTCTCCATCGAGCCGACGGTGGCGCTGCTGACGCGCGCGACGGAGGCGGACGCGGTGAGCACGTACCGGCCGGACGTCGTCTACGACGCGGTCATCCTGCTGGGCGGAGGGCTGGACGCGGCGGCCACGGAGCGCTCGGGGCACCCGGAGTACAACGCCGCGCCGGAGCGGATGATGCGCACCTTCGAGCTGCTGCGCGACGGCCGGGCACGGCAGGTGTTGATCACGGCCGGCAACCTGGACGCGAGGCCGGAGGCGGTGGTGGAGGCGGACGTGCTGGCCGCGCAACTGGAGCACTGGGGCATCGCGCCCGAGCGCATCGTGAAGGAGGGGCGCAGCCGCAACACCCGTGAGAACGCGCTGGAGTCGGAGCCGCTGGTGCGCGCGCACGGCTGGAAGTCGCTGCTCCTGGTGACGAGCGCCGCGCACCTGCCCCGCGCGGCCGGCTGCTTCGCGGCGGTGGGGCTGAAGGCGGACACGCTCGCGGTGGACCTCCGCTCCTCGACGATTCCCCCCGCGAAGCTGAGCTGGCTGCCACGGTCGGGAGCGCTCAACCAGAGCACGGACATGCTGCGCGAGCTGGCGGGGCGGGTCGTCTACCGGGCGCGAGGCTGGACCGCGCCCTGGCGGTAGGCTGCGCCCTACTTCATCGACGGATGCGCGCGCAGTCCGCCCCTGGGCGCGCCGAGGACCGTGATGCGGCCCTGTGGCTTCGCGCGGGGCGCGGGCTTGCCGGTGCGGAACGCGGTGCCGAGCGCTTCCCACGGCGACACATCCAGGCCCCTGGGCACCGCGGGCAGGTCCTTGAACATGGAGTAGCCGTCGTTGCCCTGCGCCACGAAGCTCAGCGTGGCCAGCCGGTACACCGCCGCGTCGTCCAGCGGCTTGCCCTTCACCTCCACCTTCGTCACCCGCGCGCCCGGCGCCTTGCGCAGGTCGTAGGTGAAGCGCAGGCCGGACACCTGTGGGAAGCGGCCGGGCGGCTTGCCGTCCAGGCTGCTCAGGCTGACGCCGTTCTCCAGCGCCGCGCGCAGCACCGCCCCCTTCACCATCAGCACCACCAGCTCGTTGCGGTAGGGCATGAGCGAGTACAGCTCGCGCCGGGTCATGGGCCCCGCGGGCAGCACCCGGTCCGCGCGGATGGCGCCCCCATTCACGAGCGCCACGTCCGCGCCCGCCGCTTCGCGGAACGCATCCGCCAGGAACGAGCCCAGGTTCGTCTCCCCCAGCCGGTTCTGCGCGCTGCGCGCATCCAGCGCCACCGGCGAGCGGCCAATCCGCTCCGCCAGCGTGGCCAGCAGCGGGGCATAGGGCTTCATCTGCTCATCGAACGCCGCGTCGTCCGGCGTCTTCGCGGTGATGGGAATCACCTTCCACGCGAGCTTCTTCACCGCGCCCGTCTTCGCGTCCAGGTCCAGCGTGACGCGGCCCAGGTCGATGGCGTCCTCGTCCAGCTTGAGGATGGGCGTGCCCGCGACGGTCTCCTCCACGCGGTCGTGGTCATGCCCGCCGATGATGAGGTCCACGCGCACGCACCTCGCAAGCTCCCGGTCCTGGGCCACCGCCAGGTGCGTGAGGCCCAGCACGAACTGCGCGCCCGCGGCCCGCAGCTCGTCCACGGCGCGCTTCGCCGCCTCGCAGAACGGCGTGATGCGCGTGTCCTTGCCCGGCTTGGAGGAGGTCTGCGTCTCCGGAAGCACCACCCCGAAGATGCCCACCTTCACGCCGCCCACGTCGCGCAGGTCCCACGCCTTGAGCCCGTCGAACACCTGCCCCGACTTCACGCTCATCACGTTGGCGCCCAGCCACGGGAAGCGCGACTGCTGGAGGCGCGCGCGCAGCACGTCGTCCCCGAAGTCGAACTCGTGGTTGCCCACCGTGGCGTAGTCCAGACCGAGCGCGTTCCACGCGTCGATCATCTGCTTGCCCTTGAGCGCCTCGCCCGCCACCTCCGCGGACGACTCCACCGAGGGAGAAATCGTGTCGCCCGCCAGCAGCGTGAGGACGTGCGGCGACTCCTTCAGCGCCTGCTGCTTGAGCGTGGCCACGCGCGACAGGCCGCCCCGGTTCCGGGCGGTGGGCTGGAATTGGTAGACGTCGTTGAGGTGGAGGATCGTGAGGCGGACGGTATCGGCGGGAGGTGCCGGCTCCGCGGCCCCGGCTGAACGAGTGGCCAGCACCATTGCGAGCGGCAGCAGCACCGCCCAGGTGCTCACGGTCTTCTTCATCATCGGACAGTCGTTCTCTTGCGGGGGCACGAAGGGGGGAGCGCCAACCCGTCTCGGCCTAGCGCACTCGGCGCATGAAGGCGAGCGGACCGGAGATGGCGCAACGCGCAAGCCCCAAACCCTTCTTCCCGGAGGAGGAAGGGCTTCCAACCCACCGTGCGCTCCATCCTCAGACGGTGTAGCGCCGCCCCTGCGCCAGCGGCTCGATGACGCTGCCGCTCGTGTCGAACAGGTCCGGATAGTGGATGAGGCGCATCTTCGCGCGAGTGGCCTCCGGCAGCTCCGCCAGCTTCTCGTAGGGCGTGTGCACGCCGTAGTTCGTCTCGTGGATGACCAGGTCCGCCTCGGACAGCCAGGAGATGAGCCCCTCGTCGAACGCCGTGTCCGCGCTGTAGCCCAGGCACCGGCCCCCGGCGCGGATGCGGAACGCGGTGGTGGGCACGTGGTGGTAGGTGAAGCGGCACTCGACTTCGAACGGGCCGTGCTTCACCGCGCGCTCCAGGTGCAGAGGCGTGTGCGTGAAGTAGTCCTCGAAGTGCTTGTGGCTGGGGCCCGCGCCTTGCTGCTCGATGAGGCACTCCATGCCCGCGGCCAGGTGGCCCTCCCAGAGCCGGCGCGTGACGCTCGGGTGCGCGAGCAGCTCCATCTTCCGCTGGAGCACGAAGAAGGAGAAGTACCCCAGGCCCTCCAGGCCGGAGGCGTGGTCCGCGTGCAGGTGCGTGAGGGCCACGGCGCTGACGCGCTCCACGTCCAGGTGCACGCCGGAGGACTCGGACGCCTCGCGCATCATCTTGCGGATGGGGTGCGGACAGTCGATGAGCAGCACCTGTCCCTCCGCCTCCAGCGCCAGGCACGACGAGTAGTAGAGCGCGGAGAAGGCATCACCGACGCCCAGGGGGATGAAGGACAGGCTCATGGATGGCTCCGGAGGGAAGGGGACAGCCGCTCGCGCAGCTTCGCGGCGACGGCGGGAGGGCAGAAGGCGGACACGTCCTCGCCGCGCGTGAGGCGCTCTTTCAGGGCGCTGCTGGACACCTCCGCCAGGTGCGCCTCCGCGGGCAGGAACAGGGTGGACAGCTCCGGCGCGAGCGCGCGGTTCATCTGCGCCAGCTCCGTCTCGAACTGCGCATCCGTGGCGCCGCGCACGCCGCGCAAGAGGACGCTCGCGCCAATCTCCCGCGCCAGCTCCACGATGAGCCCCTCGGTGGAGGTGACGGAGACGTTGGGGTGCTTCGCCACGGCCTCGCGGATGAGCGACATGCGCTCCTCGGCGGTGAGCAGGGTGCGCTTGTTCGGGTTGACCGCGACCACCACGACCACGTGGCTGAAGAGGCGCGCCGCCTGCCGAACCACGGACAGGTGGCCCGCCGTCACGGGGTCGAAGCTGCCTGCGTAGAGGGCGATGGTCATCACGACACCTCACGGTCCGGTGAAGAAGAAGGCGCCGCGTCCAGCAGCCCCGCGGCCATGCGCTTCACGGTGCCCGCCGCGGAGCCCGGGGGCACGAGCCCGGCCGCGCTCGCGGACAGCACGAAGTACCCCTGGATGGCGGCGAAGAGGCCCGCGGCCAGCGGACGCGCGCGGCGCTTGCCCACCACCGCCGCCACCAGCGACTCCAGCTGCTCCAGGTCCGCGCGCACCACCTCTTCATAGGCGGTGCGGACCTCCGGCTGCCGGATGGCCTCCGCGCTGATGGTGACCCAGCCCGCCACCGCCGCCACGTCCGCGTCCGGCCCGGTGGCGAGGAACGCGTCCACGAACGCCTCCACCCGCCCTCGCGCGTCGTCCGCGGCGAGCTTCGCCACCCGGGTGCTGAACCGCTGCCGCGCGCGAGCGGCCAACGAGCGCACCAGGGTCAGCAGAATCTCCTGCTTGTCCTCGAAGTGGTAGTGCACCAGGCCCGCGCTCAAGCCCGCCGCGCGGGCGATCTCCGCCACGGACGCGCCCTCGTAGCCGCGCTCGGCCATGGCCTTGAGCAGCCCGGCGACAATCTGTTCCCGGCGCGCTTCGGTATTGGAGGGGCGGGGCATGGCGCGGTCTTGTTTGTAGGTTGTATGACCAACTTATAAACAGGGCCAGCGCGGGCGTCAACCGGACGTGAAGTCCCGTGGCGCCGGGCGGGGGGCTAGAAGCGGAGGACGGACGTCACCTTGTCCGGCCCCAGCCGCTTCGCGCCCTCCAGGAAGTCGAGCGTGATGAGGAAGCTGTAGCCGACAATCTGCCCGCCCAGCCGGCTGATGAGCCGGCCCGTGGCGTCGGCGGTGCCGCCGGTGGCGAGCACGTCATCCACCACGAGCACGCGCTCGTCCTTGAGGATGGCGTCCTCGTGCATCTCCACGCCGTCCGCGCCGTACTCCAGCGAGTAGCGCTCCACGATGCGCTTGTGCGGGAGCTTGCCGGGCTTGCGCGCGGGCACGAAGCCCGCCTCCAGCGCCAGCGCGATGGGGGCTCCGAGCAGGAAGCCGCGCGACTCCACGCCCACCACCTTGGTGATGTGCTGGCCCCGGAAGGGGGCGGACATGGCGTTGACCACCCGGCCGAAGAGGCGCGGGTCCGCCAGCATGGGGGTGATGTCCTTGAAGACGATGCCGGGCTTGGGGAAGTCCGGCACGTCCCGCAGGACGGCCTGGAGGTCGGAGAGGAGCGTGGGGTCGAGGGACATGGGGTGGCTCCGAAGGGAGGACGGCGGCGTTCAGCCTGGTGGGTCATACCCGGGGTGGACCTGGGACTTCAGGGTACCCGGCCCGGGTGACAGCCAGCCTGGGGGGGCCCCGGACGCAGGGTCCTGGGGCCAACGGCCGGAGGATGGGCGGACGGGGACGGGACCGGGGCATGGCGGACGTTGATGATCTCACAGCTTCGCGCCGCCCGGCCGCATCGGCTGGCGGACGCCGTATTTTTTCCCGCGCGCGGGGATCCCCTCACTGTGTTAAGCGAGGCGGTTCCCCCCGACCAAGGAGTCTGGGGCACTTGCAAGCCGTGCAAACCACCGCTGACACCCGAGACCCTCTCTCCCCCCAGGACGGACTCTGGCTCCGCGCCCTCAAGGCCGAGGTCGAGCCCGCCACGTTCAAGAAAGGCCGCGAGGTGGCCGAAGGCCGCCGCGTCTTCGGCCTCACGCGTGAACCCGAACGCATCCGCGCGCAGGTCGCGGCTCCGTCCGGCGAGCGCTACGACGTGGCCCTGATTCCAGGAGAGGGAAAAGTCGTTTCCTCCTGCACCTGCCCGGTGTGGAACACCACGGGCCCGCATTGCGAGCACGTGGTCGCCGTGGCACTCATCTACGCGGCCCGCTTCCGGCCACCGCCCCCACCGCAGAAAGCCGCGGCGCCGCCTCCGCCGCCGCCCGAACCCGAGGACATGGGTCCGGACGACGAGGAGGAGATTCCCGGAGGCGGAGCGCCGGGGATGGAAGGCGTCAGCCTGCCCGCGCTCGCCAAGGTGGAGAGCTGGCTGGGCCTGTCCTCACTGCCCGACTACGAGTTCCTCTACCGGCTCACCCCCGCGAGCACGGGGGCGGGTGGCTCCAACAACCGCCACTGGGTCGTGGACGTGCGCCGTCAGGACGCGCAGACCAAGGGCCCCGTGCACGTGAAGCGCCTGCTCCAGGCGGGCAGCCGCATCGCGCCCGCGGACGAGCGCATCTTCATGGTGCTGTCGCGCCATGAGCACCGCTATGACTCGCGCATCGTCCTCTCCGACGAGGACCTGTGCGAGGTGCTGGAGCTCTTGCGCCAGCGCCGGGTCATCTACCGGGGCACGCCGCTCGTCTACATGGAGCAGCCCGTGCGGCCGCAGATCCACCTGGAGTCGCGTCCGGACGGCGCCACCGCGCAGATTGAGTTGCTGTTCCCGGACGGCGTGGGCTACCCGCTCAAGGACGTCATCGTGCTCGCGGGCCGGCGCACGTACGTCATCCAGGCGCAGAACCTCCACGCCGTGGAGCCGGACTTCCCGCCGCGCTTGCTGCGCAAGTGGCTGCTGGAGCCGACCATGGCCTTCCCGTCCGGGCAGCTGGACCGGGTGCTGACGTTCTTCGCCGCGCACCTGCCGCGCTTCCGCATGTCGCTGAAGGCGGACGACATCGAAGTGGACGAGTCGGTGGAGCCGCGCTTCGTCCTCACGCTGGAAGGCGCCGCCGAGCGCGTGAAGGTGCAACTGGCCGCACGCTACGGCCAGACGACGGTGGCGGTGTCCCCCACGGCCACGCACCTGGGCTACGCCAGCGGCGTGGGCGAGGACGCGCGCAAGCTGTACCGGCGCCGCGACGAGGTGGAGCGCGCCGCGGGCAAGCTGCTGCTCGACCTGGGCCTGCGGTTTGATCAGGCCGCGCAGGCGTTCGACGCGTCGGGTGACGTGGCCCTGGAGTTCTGGGCGCGCGGCCTGGCGAGCCTTCCCGCCGAGTGGGAGCGCTACGGAGTGTCGGCGCCCAAGGTCCGGCTGCGCCCGAAGCTCAAGCCGCGCATCCGCGTGGGCATGAGCGGCGTGCAGTGGTTCGACCTGGACGCGGAGTTCGTCACCGACGATCAGGCCGTGGACCTGGGCGCCGTGCGCATGTGGCTGGACTCCGGCCGCAAGTTCATCCCCCTGAAGGACGGCTCCTTCGCGGAAGCGGACGTCGCGGAAATCAAGCGCGTGGCGGACCTCCTGGAGGAGGCCGGCGCCATGCCGGGCCGCACGCGCACGCGGCTGCCGCTGCACCAGGCCGTGGCCCTGGACCTGCTCGCGGACCTGGGCGAGTTCACCGAGGTGGAGGCCAAGGCCCGTCAGGCCATGCTCGCGCTGCGCGAGTCCGCCGGCGTGCCGAAGGTGGCCGTGCCGGAAGGACTCCAGGCCACGCTGCGCCACTACCAGGAGGCGGGCCTGTCCTGGCTCTGGTTCCTCCGGCGCCACGGGCTGTCCGGCATCCTCGCGGACGACATGGGTCTGGGAAAGACCATCCAGTCCCTGAGCCTGATGCAGAAGGTGGCCAACGACGAGGGCCGCAAGCCTTCCCTGGTGGTCGCGCCCACGAGCGTGCTCGCCAACTGGGAGCGCGAGGCGGAGCGCTTCACGCCGGGCCTCAAGGCCATGGTGTGGCACGGGCAGGACCGCCGCGAGCGCGCGGAGGACCTGAAGGACATGGACCTGGTGCTCACGTCGTACGCGCTGGTGCGCCGCGACCTGGAGCAGCTGTCCCAGGTGGGCTTCCGCTACGTCATCCTGGACGAGGCGCAGAACATCAAGAACGCGGACAGCGCCACCGCGCAGGCGTGCAAGTCGCTGCCCAGCGAGACGCGCCTGGCGCTCACCGGTACGCCGCTGGAGAACCGCCTGTCGGAACTCTGGAGCATCTTCGACTTCCTGATGCCCGGCTTCCTGGGCAGCGCGGAAGGCTTCAGCGACCGCTACGAGCAGCCCATCCAGGTGGCCAACGACGCCACCGCGAAGGACCGGCTGCGCCGCCGCATCCAGCCCTTCATCATGCGCCGCCTCAAGACGGAGGTGGCCAAGGACCTGCCGCCGAAGACGGAGAGCGTCGCGTGGTGCGAGATGGAGCCCGGCCAGGCCGCGCTCTACCGCGAGGTCCTGGAGGAGAGCCGCCGCAAGGTGAACGAGTCCATCGAGAAGGTGGGCTTCAAGCGCAGCCGCGTCTCCATCCTCGCCGCGCTGATGCGCCTGCGTCAGGTCTGCTGCGATCCGCGCCTGCTCAAGATGCCGCCCGGCACGCTGTTGCCGTCCAGCGCGAAGCTCGAGCGCTTCATGGAGCTGGTGGCGGACCTGGTGGCGGAAGGCCACCGCGCGCTCGTCTTCAGCCAGTTCACGGAGATGCTGGAGCTGCTCAAGCAGGAGGCGGACAAGAAGGGCCTGCGCTACCTCTACCTGGACGGCCGCACCAAGGACCGCATGGGCAAGGTGGACGAGTACAACCGCCCTGACGGCCCGCCGCTCTTCTTCATCAGCCTCAAGGCGGGCGGCACCGGCTTGAACCTCACCGCCGCGGACTACGTCATCCACTTCGACCCGTGGTGGAACCCGGCGGTGGAAGACCAGGCCACGGACCGTACGCACCGCATCGGTCAGACGCGCGCGGTCATCAGCTACAAGCTCATTACGCGCGGCACGGTGGAGGAGAAGATTTTGAGCCTCCAGCGCCGCAAGCGCGAACTCGCCGCCGGCGTGCTGGGCACGGACGGGGACGACATGGGCCGCACCCTCACGGAACAGGACATCCAGGAGCTGTTCACCGAAATCTGATGCGACCGGGGGAGTGGGAGAAGGTTGTGGCGCCAACAGGCCACGCCCTCCCACTCGCCCTCCCACCGTCCGCCCGACCCGAACACCTGTGCAGTGTCACCAAGACCTGCTAGGGTGTTCAGGTGTTGGGGCGTCGTACGGATCGCGGAGGGCGCGCGTGCTGCTGGGTCTTCGGATTTCGAACGTAGCGGTGATTGAGGAGGTGGAGGTCGCGTTCGGCGCGGGCCTCACCGTCCTCACGGGTGAGACGGGTGCCGGCAAGTCCATTCTGGTGGACGCGCTGGGCCTGCTGCTCGGGGGCAGGGCGGATGCGGACGTCATCCGTGCGGGCTGCGAGGACGCGGCGGTGGAGGGCGTATTCGCCCGGACACCGGTGCTGGCCGCGCGCCTGGAGGAACTGGGCCTCCCGGACCTGGGAGAGGAGGTGCTCGTGCGGCGGGTGCTCGGGCGCACCGGGCGCGGCAAGGTCTACGTCAACGGCGCGCTGGTGACGCTGGGCGTGCTGGGGAAGCTCACCCGGGGCGCGGTGGACATCGCCGGCCAGCATGAGCACGTGAGCCTCTTCGACTCCGGGCTGCACCGGGTGCTCCTGGACAAGTACGGCGGCCTGGAGGAGTCGCTGGCCGCGTACGGGCGCGAGTGGGCGAACCTGCGCGAAGTGGATTCGCGCATGGACGCGCTGGGCGGGGACGACGCCAAGGTGCGCGAGCGCGCGGAGTTCCTGCGCTTCCAACTGGACGAAATCACGCGCCTGGACCCGGACTCTGGCGAGGACGTGAAGCTGGACGCGGAGCGCCGGCGGCTGGGCAGCGCGCAGAAGCTCAAGCGTCAGGGCGCGGAGGCCGAAGTGCTGGTGTCGGGCGAGGCGCCGTCCGCGGTGGAGATCGTCGGGCGCGCGCTGGGGCTCGTGCACGAGGGCGTCAAGTGCGACGCGACGCTCGCGCCGGTGGCGCAGTCGCTCTCCACGGCGCTGTCGGAGCTGGAAGAGGCCTCGCGCCGGCTCAACCGCTACGTGGAGGGGCTGGAGTCCGACCCCGGGCGGCTGGGCGAGGTGGAGGAGCGGCTGGACGCGCTCAAGCGGCTGTGCCGCAAGCATGGCACGACGCTGGACGGCGTCCTCAAGAAGCGCGGCGAGCTGGAGGCGGAGCTGGGCACGCTGGAGAACCGGCGCGAAATCCTGGAGGAGCTGAACCAGGAGCGGAAGCGGGTGGAGGAGCGGGCGCGCAAGGCGGCGCTGGCGCTGTCCCGCGCGCGCAAGGCCTCCGCCGGGGCCTTCTCCCAGCAGGTGCGCGAGGGCCTGGGCGGGCTGGCCATGGGCAAGGCCGCCTTCGAGGTGCGCGTCACCGCCGGGGAGTCGCTGCGTCCGGACGGCATGGACGAAGTGGAGTTCTTCTTCAGCGCCAACCCGGGTGAGCCGGCGCGGCCCCTGGCCAAGGTGGCCTCGGGCGGCGAGGCGAGCCGGCTGCTGCTCGCGCTCAAACGTGCACTGGCGGACAGTGACGCGTGCGGCTGCTACATCCTGGATGAAGCGGACGCGGGCGTCAGCGGCGCCATCGCGGACGTGGTGGGCCGGATGATTCGTGAGGTCAGCAGCCACCGCCAGGTGCTGTGCATCACGCACCTGCCCCAGGTGGCGGCCTACGCGGACGCCCACCTGCTCATCCGGAAGAGCGTGAAGGGCGAGCGCACCGTGTCCCAGGTGCTTTCCCTCTCGGCGGGCGCCGAGCGCACCCAGGAGCTGGCGCGCATGATGTCCGGCGTGGAGGTCACCCGTGAGGCGCTGGGCGCGGCGGAGGCGCTGGTGCGCTCGGCCCACCGGGCCACGCCCCGCGCGCGCCGGGAATCCGGCCCGGAAGGCACCAGCCCCCGGGGCCGGCTGCGCCGGACGGCCTGAAATGGGGGCCTACAAGGTAGGGGTGACCCAGGGGGAGGGGCATGACGCACCGGGAGTTTTCGTCCGCGTCCTTGCCCCCACTTATGGGCTCACATAGCATCCGGCGCGTGTCCAGCACCGCAGGGCAGACCGCGGCCCCCCGCCATAAAGTCATCTCCGCTGGCCTGACTGACGTCGGGCGCAAGCGCAATCACAACGAGGACAGCTTCCTCATTGACGATGAGCTCCAGCTCTACGTCGTGGCGGACGGCATGGGTGGGCACGCGGGTGGCGGTACCGCGTCGCGCATCGCCGTCGAGACCATCGACAAAGAGCTGCGGCGCGCGCGTGAAGGGCGGGACAACCCCTTCGTCAGCGTTCCCAACCTCCAGGATTCGCCCATTCCGGAAGCGCTCCGGGGCGCGGTGGAGAAGGCCTGTCAGGCCATCTACCTCACCGCCCAGGATGACGCGCGCCTGTCCGGCATGGGCACGACAGTCATCTCCCTGGTGGTCCGCGACGAGCACGCCTTCTTCGCCCACGTGGGTGACAGTCGCGCGTACCTCATCCGCGGGGACCTCATCCAGCAGATCTCCGAGGACCACTCGCTGGTCAACGAGCAGATAAAAGCGGGGATGATCACACCGGAAGAGGCCAAGCACTCCCGGTACAAGAACATCATCACCCGCTCCGTCGGCTTCGAGGAGGAGGTCCAGGTGGATGTCATGGGGCTCGTGTCCGAGCCCGGTGACGTGTTCCTGCTCTGTTCGGACGGCCTCGCGAACATGCTGGAGGACCGGGAGATCCACGACGCCGTCGCGCGCCACGCCAACCTGGAGGAGGTGCCCAAGCACCTCATCGACCTGGCCAATGAGCGCGGCGGCGACGACAACATCAGCGTCATCGTCGTGCGCATGCAGGGTGGTTGAAGAGGGCCCGGACTCGGGGCGCGATTGGGGCGCGCCCTGGAGTCTGTTGACCTTGACACTCTTCAAATGCGGATGATAGCTGCCCCAACCTTTCCACTTACTGAGAATCGCCAGTGGGTGACGGTGCGGGAG
>NZ_RAWC01000265.1:0-11340 GCF_003611685.1 Corallococcus sp. CA049B
CCCTCGCACCACCCCCTGCCCTGCCTGCTCCACCAACCCCAACAGCCAGGTGGAGTCCTCGCGCAAGGTGGACTCGACGCCCGACACCAGCCCCCGGCCCACCTTCGAGGCCACCTCCTCCCCCAATGGGACCACGCCGCGCGCGTCCTCCAGGATGGCCGGAAGGGAGTCATGCAGCTGCTCCGTGGCCGCCTTCACCACGCCCCGGGCCATCACCTGGGCGCGCTCGCCCGGCGTGCGGATCTCATCCGTGCGCGAATGCGCGAACATCACCACTTCGTCGAAGACGTGGTTGAGCCTCACCATGAAGCCGTGGAGCGGCAGGCCCCCGTCATTCCACTCCTTCTCCAACGCCTTCAGCGCCCCCTCCATCGCCGCACCCGCCAGCACCTCGGTCGCGTCCGCAGATGCGCCAGGCTCACGCTCGGCGGCCTCGTGGGCCATGCGGCCCAGCACCGTGAGCAGATCCTGGAGCAGGGTGTCCAGCTGGCCGTGGCCGTCGGGTACCTCCTCGCGGAGCCCGTCCGCCGTGCCGCGCACCACGCCGGTCGCGATCTCCGTCGCCACCCTGCGCTGCAGCGACAACGTCAGGTTGCGCAGCGCATCGATGGGTCCCGTACGGCCCGCGATTCCCATCGGCACACCCGTCCTTCCACAGGGGGTTCCCCGGGAGGATGCGAACCCGGGGACACCCGGGCAATGACATCCAGCCACGCCCTCCGCCCGCCACGCCGCTCCCCTGCGGGTTGTCCCTCGCCCGCCGCGTCCCCATCCCTACGCGCAACCACAGACACCGGAGCGTGCCCGAATGGCGACGAAGTCCGCGAAGAAGAAGCAGCCCAACATCCTGGTCATCTTCGGAGACGACATCGGCTACTGGAACCTCAGCGCCTACAACCTGGGCGTCATGGGCTACCGCACGCCGAACATCGACCGGCTGGCGAAGGAGGGCGCGCTCTTCACCGACTACTACGCCCAGCAGAGCTGCACCGCCGGCCGCGCGGCCTTCATCACCGGGCAGTGCCCCTTCCGCACCGGCCTCACCAAGGTCGGCATGCCGGGCGCGAAGGTGGGCCTCCAGCCAGAGGACCCCACCATCGCGGACCTCGTGAAGCCCCTGGGCTACGTCACCGGCCAGTTCGGCAAGAACCACCTGGGCGACCGCGACGAGTTCCTGCCCACCGTGCACGGCTTCGACGAGTTCTTTGGCAACCTCTACCACCTCAACGCCGAGGAGGAGCCGGAGAACGTGGACTACCCCAAGGACCCCGCGTTCCGGCAGCGCTTCGGTCCGCGCGGCGTGCTCAAGAGCAAGGCGGACGGCGAGGGCGGGCAGAGCGTGCAGGACACCGGCCCGCTCAACAAGAAGCGCATGGAGACCGTGGACGAGGAGTTCCTGGGCGCGACCCTGGACTTCATCGACCGCGCGCAGCAGGAGCAGAAGCCCTTCTTCGTCTGGTTCAACACCACCCGCATGCACATCCACACGCATTTGAGGAAGGAGTCCCAGGGCAAGACGGGCTTCGGGCTCTTCCCGGACGGCATGGTGGAGCACGACGGGCACGTGGGCCGGCTGCTCGACAAGCTGGACCAGCTGGGCATCGCGGACGACACCATCGTCGTCTACACCACCGACAACGGCGCGATGACGAGCATGTGGCCTGACGGCGGCGTGACGCCCTTCCGCGGCGAGAAGGACACCAACTGGGAGGGCGCGTTCCGGGCCCCGTGCCTCGTGCGCTGGCCCGGCGTCGTGAAGCCCGGCACGCAGATCAACGAGCTGTTCTCCTCCGAGGACTGGCTGCCCACGCTGGTCTCCGCCGCGGGCGAGCCGGACATCGTGCGGAAGGTGCTCGACGGCCATGACGCGGGCGACAAGCACTTCAAGGTCCACCTGGACGGCTACGACCAGACGGCGCTGCTGTCCGGCCAGTCCCCGGAGTCCAGGCGCGAGGAGTTCTTCTACTTCGGCGACGACGGTGAGCTGGTCGCCATGCGCTACAGGCGCTTCAAGCTCGTCTTCGAGGAGCAGACCGCCAAGGGCATCGAGGTGTGGGCGCATCCCTTCAGCAGCCGCCGCGTCCCGCTCATCATCGACCTGCGCGCGGATCCGCTGGAGCGCGCCATGGACTCCGTCGGCTACTCCGCCTGGATGGTGGACCGCGCCTTCGTCCTGGTGCCCGCGCAGGCCCTGGTGGGCCGTTTCCTGGCCACCTTCCAGGAGTTCCCCTCGCGCCAGCACCCGGCCAGCTTCTCCATCGACCAGGTGATGGCGAAGCTGGAGAACGGCGCCGCCCCCGTCCACTGACGGGCGGTGTCTCCCATCCATCGTCGCGAGGAAACACGCCTTGTGCGTGCCGGGAGCATGAGGCATCCAGGGTCCCTTCCCGGAACCTCGCGACATGACCGTCTCCCCTTCCCCGGACGTGCAGGACGCAGCCCTTCGCAACCGGCGCCGGCGCCGCGTCGCCCTGTGGGCCCTGGTGGCGGTGGCGGTGCTGGAGGTCGCCATCAACGTCGCGCTCAACACGGGCGTCACCCAGGCCATCATGGGCCGCGCGACGGACCGCACGCGGCTGACGTGGCAGCGCGCGTGGTGGCTGTATCCCGTGGGCCGGCTCCACCTGAAGGGCTTCACCCTCACCCAGCAGGACTCGGACGTCTGGTGGAAGGTGGAGGTGGACGAGTTGGAGGCGGGCATGTCGCTCACGGGCCTGTTGCGCAAGCGCGTGGACGTGGACGGCATCAACGGGCACGGCGCCAGCTTCCACCTGGAGCCGTCCGGCGCGCCGGCAGAACCGTCCGACCCGAACAGCAAGCCCTGGGTCATCCACCTGAAGGACGTCACGCTGCACGACGTGCGCGAGCTGGACTTCAGCCGCGTGCGCTTCGCGGGCGCGCTGGACGTCACCGGCATGCTGAACCTCCAGTCCCGCGAACGGCTCCAGGTGGACCTGCCGTCGGTGCGCGTGACCGAGGGCTTCATCGAAGTGGACGGCAAGCGCGTGGCGCGGCTGGAGTCGCTCGACTCGCGCGCCCGGCTCGACGCGCCCTTCCGGGCCGGCAAGGGCTACGACCTGTCCAAGGCCCTGGGCGGCCAGGTGAAGACGCGCATCGACGTGCTGCCCCTGGACTGGCTCAACGACCTGCTGGGCGCGAGCGCCCCCGTGTCGCTGCGCGGCGGCGCGGGCCGGATGGACCTGGACGTGCGCATGGAGCGCAACACGCTGGAGCCGGGCAGCCAGCTCAAGGCCTCCGGTGAGGCGCTGGATTTGAGGGCCGGGCCCATGCGCGTCCGGGCTCCGTGGAGCCTCCAGGCGTCCATGGACGCGGAGCCGAAGGGACAGCCGTCAGGCCAGCTGCGGCTGGCCTTCGCGCCCGTGCACGTGTCGGGCCCCAAGGGCCACGACCTGGAGGTGCCGGAGGTCACCCTCACCGTGCAGGCCCGGCGGCGCGAAGGTCAGCCCGGCCTGGAGCTGAAGCCCGCGCTGCGCGTGGCGAAGAGCCAGCCCCTGGACCTGCGCGTGCTCAATCCGTGGCTGGGCCAGACGCTGGAAATCGACTCCGGTCACGTGACGGTGCGCAGCGAGGAGCACTCCAAGGGCGCGAAGGCGCGCAACGCGCTGGAGCTGCGCATGGACACGGACCTCATCTCCGGACGCATGGGGCCCAACAAGGTCCTCCTGCGCGCGGAGGTGGAGGTGGATGCGCGTCAGCTGTCCTGGGACATGACGGAGCTGGGCCTGAGCGGGACGACGCTGCGGCTGAGAGACGTGTCCTCCAACGGCAACGTGCCCATCCGCGCCTGGAGCGGGAACTTCACCCTGCCGCGCGCCAGCCTCTCCCTGTCCCCCACGGTGCTGAAGGCGCGCTTCGTGAGCCAGCTCACCGACACGCAGCCCATCGTCGCGCTGATCACCTCGTCCAAGAAGCTGCCCGGCTTCCTCACGTCCCTGCTCAACATCCCCAAGGTGGAGGTGACGGGGCAGGTGCAGATCGACGAGCGCGGACTCCAGCTGCGCGAGCTGAAGGCGAAGGGCGAGGGCTTCTCGCTGGAAGGCCACCTGGACCTCGTGCAGGGCAACATCACGGGCGCCCTGCTGGCGTCGCTGGGCGCGGTGACGGGCGGCATCGAGCTGCGGCCCGGCAAGCACGACCTGCACCTGCTGAAGGCGACGGAGTGGTTCAAGCGCCAGCCGGTGCCCCCGTTCCGGTAGACCTCACGGAGGCCGCCACCGCGCCCAGGAGCACCCGTCAGGGTGTCAACGCGTTGGCGGCAGCGCCTCGTCCTCGGGTGGGGGGAAGGTGTTTTGCGTGCCCTCGGACGCGCAACCGTGCGACAAGGCGGGCCGCTGCTACACCTTTCGGAGGACGGCATGGCGGAGATGACCTACCGGACGGCGCTGGTGACTGGCGCCTCGAGCGGCCTGGGACGTGGACTGGCCCTGTGGCTGGCGAAGCACGGCGTGCGCGTCTTCGCGACGGGCCGGCGGCTGACGCACTTGCAGGCCCTCTCCGCGGAGGCGCAGGCCGCGGGCGCCGCGGTGGAGCCCGTCGTCATGGACGTCAGCGCCGTGGAGCCCTCCCAGGAGCGCATCCGCGCCATCGACGCGGAGTGCGGCGGGCTGGACCTGGTGGTGGCCAACGCCGGCATCGGCGGCCCCACGCACGGCAAGCGCATGGACTGGGAGCGCACGCGCTCCATCATCGACACCAACGTCACCGGCGCCGCCGCCACGCTGTGCGCGGTGCTGCCGCGGATGGTGGAGCGCCGCCGGGGCCACATCGTCGGCGTGTCCAGCCTCGCGGGGATGCGGGGGCTCGCGGGCCACGCCGCCTACTCCGCGTCCAAGGCCTTCCTCGCCACCTTCCTGGAGAGCCTGCGCGTGGACCTGAAGGGCACCGGCGTCCAGGTGACGTGCGTCTACCCGGGCTTCGTGAAGAGCGAGCTCACCGCGAAGAACACCTTCCCCATGCCCTTCCTCATGGAGACCGAGGACGCGGTGGAGCGCATGGGCCGCGCCATCTTCACGGGCGCCGCGGAGGTGAGCTTCCCCTGGCAGCTGTCCACGCCCATGCGCGTCCTGAAGGTCCTGCCCAACCCGCTGTTCGACGCCACCGCGCGCCGGTTGAAGTGAGCGGAGGCCGCCCATGACGACGACCCCGTCCTTCGCGCAGCGCTTCGCGAAGCTCGCCGACGAGCGCTCCCCCTTCTGCCTGGGCCTGGATCCGTCCCGCGACGTGCTCGGCCGTTGGAACCTGCCGGACACGGTGCAGGGCCTGTCCGACTTCTGTGAGCGACTGGCCGACGCGGCCGGTGAGGCGCTCGCGGTGGTGAAGCCCCAGAGCGCCTTCTTCGAGCGCCACGGCCCCGAAGGGCTCGTCGTGCTCCAGCGCGTGCTCCAGCGCTTCCGCGCCGCGGGCACCCTCACACTGCTGGACGTGAAGCGCGGCGACATCGGGTCCACCATGGACGCCTACGCGGAGTCGCTGTTCGGCCAGGGCAGCGCGTACGACGTGGACGCCGCCACCTTCACCGCGTACCTGGGCCTGGGCGCGCTGGCGAAGACGGTGGAGCGCGCGCGGGCCCACGGGGCCTGCGCCTTCATCGTCGTGCGCTCATCCAACCCGGAGGGCGTGCCCGTGCAGAACGCCGTGGGCGGCGATGGCCGCACCGTGGCCCAGGCGGTGGCGGACGGCCTGCGCGAGCTGAACGAGAAGGCCGGCCCCGGCGTGCTGCCCGCGGGCGCGGTGATGGGCGCCACCCTGCCCCCGGCCGACCGCGACGTGGTGGAGCGGTTGGGCGGCGCGCTGCTGCTCACGCCGGGCATCGGCTCGCAGGGCGCGGGCTTCAATGACCTGCCCAAGCTCTTCTCCGGCCGCGAGCGGCAGGTGCTGCCCACCGCCGCGCGCTCCGTGCTGGAAGCGGGGCCGGACGTGGCCGCGCTGAAGAAGGCCCTGGAAGCACATCAGGCGCCCTCGCGTGCGTTCCGCGAAGGCGCCTGAAGGGCACTGCTTTTGAGATGCGGCGCGCGGGCTACTGCGCGCCCATCATGAACTGGTCCACGCCGACCTGGTTCTTGTCGGGCACGGCCTCCTTCGGCTCGGTGCCCTTCTTGAAGAACATCAGCTCCGCGCCCTTGGCGCCGGGGCTGGACACCTTGCCCGTCTTCTTGTCGATGTAGAGCCGCGCCAGCTGCATGGACTGCCAGGGGTAGAACTCCGACTGGGGCCGGCCCTCCAGCGCGCGCTTCATGTAGTTGAGCCAGATGGGCAGCGCCGCGCGGCCACCCGTCTCATAGCGGCCCAGCGGGTGCGGGTTCAGGTCGTAGCCCACCCACGCCACCGTCACCAGGTCCTTGGTGTAGGCCGCGAACCACGCGTCGAAGGAGTCGTTCGTCGTGCCCGTCTTGCCCGCCGCCGGCTTGCCCAGCCTCTGCGCGGGACCGCCGGTGCCCTGGAGCACCACGCCGCGCAAGAGGTGCGTGAGGATGAAGCCCGTCTCCGCGCTCATCACCTGCTCGCCCGGCTCGAAGAGGCGCGCGTAGCCCGCGGCCACGCGGTCCTGCAGCGGGGCCCACGCGTCGTCGAACGCCGTATGGTCCTCCAGCGTGCGGCCGAAGCGGTCCTCCACCTTGCGGATGAAGTACGTGGGCTTCTTGCGGCCGTAGCGGTTGAAGGTCGCGTACGCGGAAGCGAGGTCGAACGGGTACACGCAGGACGACCCCAGCGCCGCGGAGAAGTCCATGTTCATGGGCGTCGTCAGGCCCAGCTTCTTGGACCAATCCGCCATGTTGTGCACGCCCACCGCGCCGAACGTCTTCACCGCGGGGATGTTCATGGAGTTCACCAGCGCCGTGCGCAGCAGCACGTCACCCACGAACTCCTCGCTGTAGTTGGCCGGCTTCCACGACACCTTGTTGTCCGGGTCGTGCTCCACGATGGGCGAGTCCACGATGACGGTGGCCTCCGTCCAGTTCAGCTGCTCCAGCGCCGCCGAGTACACGAACGGCTTGAAGGACGAGCCCGGCTGACGGCACGCCTGGAACGCGCGGTTGAACTCGTTGTCGTCGAAGTCGTAGCCGCCCACCATCGCGGTGAGGTACTGGCGATGCGGGTCGATGGAGACCAGCGCGCTCTGCGCCTCCGGCGTCTGCTCCAGCCGGAAGAGCTTCACGCCCTCCTCCGGGATGTCCTCCGCCAGCTTCTTGTCCCACTGCTCCTTGTCGTCCGTGAGCTCCTTCTTCACCACGTGGCGAAGGACGACGACGTCACCCACCGCCACGGCCTTCTTGACGGAGGTGATCATGCTCGCCGGGTAGTAGCTCTCCGGGTTCACCTTGCGCGCCCAGCGCATGCCCAACAGCGGCAGGCGTCCCTGGTGCGGCCCCACCTGCACGTCCGCGCCCTTGCCGTCCTCGTCGATGCGGGTGACGACGCCCACGTAGAGGCGGTTCTCGACGAGTTCCTCCTTGCCCATGGCCTTCTTCGCCTTGGCGATGAAGGCGCTGCGCTCAGGCTCGGTGGCCAGCTGCATCACCGGGCCGCGCCAGCCCTGGCGCTTGTCCACGGACATCAGGCCGTCCAGCACGGAGTCCTGCGCCGCGCGCTGACGCTCGCTGTCCATGGTGGTGAAGACCTTGAGGCCCTCCTTCAGCAGCACGGGGTTGCCGTAGCGGTCCACCACGTCCTTGCGCACCTGCTCCACGAAGTACGGGGCGAACTCGTGGAAGACGTCCTCCACCGGGTACACCTTCACCGGCTCCGCGTTGGCCTGGTCGTGCTCGGCCTTGGAGATCATGCCCTCCGTCAGCATGCGGCCCAGCACGTAGGTGCGGCGCTTCTTCGCGGCCTCCGGGCGCAGGAAGGGCGAGTAGCGGCTGGGGGCCTGGGGCAGGCCCGCGATGAGCGTCATCTCCCCCAGCGTCAGGTCGCGCACGTCCTTGCGGTAGTAGTTCTCCGCCGCGCTCTGCACGCCGTAGCTGTGGTGCCCGAGGAAGACGTTGTTCAGGTAGAGGTAGAGGATCTCCTCCTTCGTCAGCGCCTGCTCCAGGCGGAAGGCGAGGATGGCCTCGCGAATCTTGCGCTTGGGCGTCTTCGCGGTGGCCTCCTTGTAGCCCTCCGCGGAGATGAGGACCGCCTTCGCGGTCTGCTGCGTGAGCGTGGAGCCGCCCTGCACGCCGCCGGCGCGCAGCCCCAGCTTCGTCATCACCGTCTTGGAGACGGCGCGCGTGGTGCCCAGCACGTCCACGCCGAAGTGGTCGAAGAAGCTGGAGTCCTCGCTGGCGATGAACGCCTGGACGAGCCGCTTGGGGATGCGCTCGTAGGGCACCACCTTGCGCCGCTCGTTGTAGAACTCGCCCGCGAGCACCGCGTCGTCGGTGTAGACCTCCGTGACGATGGGCGGCCAGTACTCGTCCACCTTCGGGATGGCGGGCAGCCCGTCGGAGAAGACGTAGTAGGCGCCCACGACGGCGAGCACGCCCGCGGTGGCGCCCATGAGGCCCAGCACGGCGGCGAGCTTCATCAAGCGCACGAGGAAGTTGCGCTTGGGCGGAACGCCGTCGAGCACCAGCTTGGAGCGGCTGCGGTCAATCTTCGGGTCGGCCATGCGTGTTTGTGTCGAGTCCTGGGCTCAAGGCTTAGAGGAGCGCCGCCCGCTTCAGCACGTCCTTCAATTCGGATGGCATGGGGGTCTCCACGACGACCTTCCTGTCATCCTCGGGGTGCGGAAATTCGATGCGCTCGGCATGCAGGAACAGACGTTTGAGCCCCCAGCGCGCCCGCACGTCGCGGTTGAAGGCGAAGTCTCCGTACTTCTTGTCACCCGCCACCGGGTGGCCCACGGCGACCAGGTGCCTTCTTATCTGATGCGTGCGCCCGGTCTCGATGGTGCAGGAGAGGAGGGCTGCCTCGCTCGACTGGCGCACGACCTTCCAGCGGGTGACGGCCTCCTGCATGTTCACTCCCCGACGGGCCTTGGATTCGGCCGTCTGCTGGTGCTCGGCGAGCGGCAGGTCGATGACCCCGGAATCCCTGGGCATCTTCCCCTTCACCAGGGTCAGGTAGCGCTTCTTCGGGTGGCCGTGGGTGAAGATTTCCGTGAAATGCACCATCGCCGGGCGGCGCTTGGCCACCAGGATGACGCCGGAGGTCTCCCGGTCCAGGCGGTGGGCGGGTGAGGCGGTGAAGTCGTTGCGGGTCGCCTTGGGGCCCAGGTAGGCCCGGACGTAGTCCACCAGGGTGCCCCCGGTGATGCCGCTGCCGGTATGGACGGCCATTCCGCTGGGCTTGTCCACGGCCATGAGCCAGTCGTCTTCCAACAGGATGACCAGCCGGGAGGGGTCTACCGGTGGCGGCGGGGGGGGCGGACGGTCCGATTTCGGACGCTCCGCGAGGGTGAGCTGCTCTTCGGTGCCGCGGATGGTGAGCACGTCTCCTTCGACAAGCAACTGCTCTGGCTGCGCGCGCTTGCCATTCACCCGCACCTTCTTGGTGCGGATCATCTTGAAGAGGTGGCTGACGGGGACGTTGGGCATCCGCTTGCGCAGGTGCTTGTCCAGCCGCATCCCGACGGTGTCGGCTTCGATTCGGTACTCGATCATTTGTGCTGGCGCCTGGACCAGACCACACGAATAATTCGCGGTCCATGCCGAAAGCCCCAACTATCGAGAAGCTGCTCCAGAACGGTTCCGCCGAATGGAACAAGCTGCGCAAGTCCGGTCAGGCGCCCACCGGCCAGACGGGCGCCACGTTCACGCAGCTGTTCTCCGCCAACGCCGACCTCTCCGGACTGGAGCTGGTGGGCTCCGAGTGGGAGCGCTGTGACCTGTCGAAGATGAACTTCCGGGACACGGACCTCACGAACGCCTACTTCCACGGGGGCCGCCTCCAGGACTGCGACTTCCGGGGCGCCAACCTGGAAGGCTGTGTCTTCGAAAAGCTCAAGCTCCTACGCTGTGACTTCACGGGTGCCAGGGGTCTGGAAGACCTGGAGATGGACGACGTGGACATGGACCGCGTGACGGGCCTGGACGGCGAGGAGGCCCCGCCGCCGCCGCCCCCGCCGGTGCAGGGCATCACGGCGTTCACCCGTGAGCAGCGTGAGAAGATGCTCGGCCAGACGCACGCGGGCGGCGCGATGGACGGCGCGGCGTCCCCGCACCCGGACGAGCTGCCCCCGTTCCGGCCGCAGGATCCGCCGGGCTCGCTCTTCTTCCGCGCCCTCAAGCGCGTGGGCGCGCCCCCGCTCTGGGTGCTGGACGTGCCGGGCCTGCGTCCGCTGCTGCCCCAGCGGCTGCCGCCGGGCAGCTCCCTGGAGACGCTCTACCGCGAGGCGGTGAAGACGCGGCTGGAGAACAAGAAGCCCGCGGCGGACCCCGGCGCGGTGGAGCGCGCGCAGAAGGCGCTGCGCATGGGCGGCAAGGAGGCCAACGTCGCGGCGGTGTACCTGCGCGAGGTGGGCGTGCTGCCCCTGTTCCGCTTCGCCGCGGCGAAGCAGCTCAAGGCGGAGCTGCGCACCGAGGTGGAGGTGGACGACCTCACGGGCTCCGTGGATCCCCGCACCACGGGGGCGCTGCTGGAGCTGCGTTTGACGCACGAGGTGGTGGAGCACGTGCACGAGGTGCGCCGCCGGCTGGCGGCCGCGCAGCTGTACACGTCGCTCCTGGAGGCGGGCTTCAACCCGGAGAACAACTGGGACGAGGCGCTGGAGTCCGCGGACGCGTCGCTGGAGCTGGCGAACGCGGCCACGGGCGAGGACCGGCAGGCGCTCTTGGAGGGCTTCCAGGTGTTCGCGGCCCTGCCGGAGGAGGCGCGGCTGCGCCGCCTGGCGTACCTGGCGGAGTCCGTGTCCAACCTGGAGTTGCTCAGCCGGCTGCCGGAGGGCATGGAGCCGCAGTGGCTGTCCGGCCCGGAGGTGCGCGAGTGCCACGAGCGCGAGATGACCTACGTGCAGTCGCTCAAGGCGCAGGACATCCCGGCCAAGGTGCCGGCGCTGGGCAAGGCGGAGCTGGGCGTGCCCGAGGGCGAGGTGCCCGAGGAGAGCGACGACGACCTGTTCGTGCACGTGCGGTGCGACGTGTGCGGCAAGGAGAAGCTCATCGTCCAGTCGCCGGAGGCGTAGCACCCCGCCTCCCGCGCCGCGGGAGCTGAAGCAGTGGAGGCCCGGCCGGAGCGCCCCTGTGCGCATCCCGCCGGGCCTTTTCATGTCCTGCGCCGCCTGTGTGCAGCAGGCCGTGCCTCTCTCATCCCCGGGGGAGGCCTTCATCCCGCGCCCGGCTCCCTACCTTCAGGGCACGCGGCGCGGGCACCGCGAGCGAGGGTGCGGCGGGCGGGATA
>NZ_RAWC01000266.1:0-11127 GCF_003611685.1 Corallococcus sp. CA049B
CCCCAGCAGGGCGGCCCGCGCCCCACGCCGGGCAGCTACCCCACCGCCGCGGACGTGGCGAACATCGCCGCGATGCAGGACCCCGTCGCGCGCAACCTGGCCATCACCCAGGGCTACCACGACCTGTCCGACGCCATGGGCACGCTCCTGGGCAAGGAGAACGCCAACTGGTCCACCTTCGCCACCTGGGCCTCGAAGCAGGCCGGCGTGAGCATCCGCCAGGAGGACATGCCCAAGCCCTTCGTGGACGCCCTCAAGGGCGGCGGCGGCGTGGGCGAGGCCATGTCCAAGGTGGACGACCTGATGCGCAAGCTGGGCCTGCCCGCCCTGCCCACCGGCGACATCGCCAAGGCCGGCGCGGACGCGCTCAACACCGTCAGCAAGGCCATTGGCGACGGCAACCAGTTCGTCTTCCGCGAGGTGGGCCACGAGTTCGCCCGCTTCGTGGAGACCTTCCAGGGTGACACCCAGCTGGACCCCGCGAAGCTCCAGAAGTACCTGGACGGCTTCCCCGCGGACAAGCCGCTGCTCAAGGACGCCTTCGGCACCTACGCGCAGGCCATGTTCGAGAAGGACCCGAACAAGAAGGCCGAGATGATGCTCCGGGCCAACGACACCGTGGGCCTGCACGAGCAGACCCAGCTCCAGTCTTTCGTGGAGAAGGCGCTCAACGCCCCGGTGAAGGAGGTCTTCGCCAACATCCTCAAGCAGAGCATCGAGGCGGGCGCCAACGCCCTGCCCTTCCCCGCCAACCTCGCCGCCAAGGCCGCCATCAAGACGGGCGCGGTGGACCTGGTCGTGAACCCGCTGGTGGACAAGCTGGCCGGCGTGTTCCGCGGCATCGCCACCGAGCACATGATGAAGCTCGCGGTGCCCGGCGGCGCGCTGAAGCTGGGCAATGATCTGCCGCCCCCCGCCGGCATGGAGTCCACGCTCTTCCCGCCGCACCTGCGCACCATCGAGGACCCGAAGCTGAAGGAGCTGCTGGGCCGCCTGGACAAGACGCCCGACAGCCTCACCGGCACCGCCGCGAAGGACTGGAGCCAGCTGGATCAGCGGATGAACTACATCGTGGACCTCTTCCGCTCGCGCCAGGCGGATCCGCACCTCTTCGACCAGCCCTTCGGCAAGGAGGCCCACTATCCCGTGGCGCCTGCCAGGCCGCGCCCGGTCGCACCCGCGGTGTCGTAAGCCCCGCTCCCACCCATGGGAGAAGGTCCGCCGCCGTGAATTCGCGGCGGCGGGCCGCGTCCATCAGGGCATCCGACGCACTTGATGGAGCCCCCCATGTCGAAGTGGCTGCTGGCAACGATGGCGCTGTCCCTCCCGGTCCTGGCTCACGCAGGCGGTCCCCGCGGCAACAACCACGAGCAGGCCCGTGACCGGCAGGAGCTGCGGCAGGACGCGCGCGAGACCCGGGATGACCGTTACGACCTGCGCCAGGTGGAGTCGCTGCTCTCCCGGTACGACTCCGCCCGGGGCCGCTCGGCGCGCCGCGACCTGCTCCAGGTGGAAGAGGACGTGCGCCGCTACGTGGCGTCCGAGCTGAACGAGACCCGCCGCGAGCTGGCCCAGGACAAGCAGGAGGCACGCTCCAGCGCCCGCGAGGTGCGCCACGACGGCTACCGCTACGACGACCGCAAGGACCACCGCGACGACGTGCGCGACGCCCGCCAGGAGTCCCGCGCCCTGCGGCAGACGCGCTCCATCTCCCAGGAGCTCAACAACCTCTACGGCCGGATGGACAGCGGCAGCCTCTCGCGCAAGCGCATGCTCATCGCCGACCTGGTCCAGCTCGCCCGCACCGAGACGGCGCAGAACCGCCAGGAGACGCGCGAGGACCGCCGCGAGGCCCGTGAGGACAGCCGCTGGCACTGACCCCGCGTCACGCGTCCTCGGCGGCGGTGAAGCCCTCCAGCCGCTCGATGCCCAGCTTCTTCATCCGGCTCTGCAGCGTGGACGGCTTGAGCCCCAGGAGCGCCGCCGCGCCACCTTCACCGTAGACGCGGCCCCGGGTGAGCGTGAGCACCCGCAGGATGTGCTCGCGCTGCACCGCCGCCAGCGTGGGCACCTTCGCCCCCGCGGGCAGCGGCGCCGGGGTCTCCTCCACCGTCACCGGGCCCGACACCTCCCGCGCGCGCTCGCCGGCCGGCAGGTCGAAGGACTGCGCCGTCAGCTCCTGGCCGCGCGTGAGGATGGTGGCGCGCTCCAGCGCGTTCGCCAGCTCGCGCAGGTTGCCCGGCCAGTCGTAGGACGCCAGCCGCGTCAGCCCTGACGCCGACACCCGCATGCCCCGCCGGCCCGTGCGCTTCGCCTGCTCCTCCAGGAGGAACACGGTGAGCTGCGGCAGGTCCTCGCGCCGCTCGCGCAGGGGCGGCAGCCTCAAGGGGAAGACGCTCAGGCGGTAGAAGAGGTCCTCGCGGAAGCGCTTCTGCGCGATGGCCTGGTGCAGGTCCACGTGCGTCGCCGCGAGGATGCGCACGTCCGCCCGCACCGTCTTGTCGCTGCCCACCGGCTCGAAGGCCTTCTCCTGGAGCGCGCGCAACAGCTTCGCCTGCAGCTCCACCGGCAGCTCGCCAATCTCATCCAGCAGCAGCGTGCCCCCGTGCGCCATCTGGAAGCGGCCCGCCCGGTCGCGGTTCGCGCCGGTGAAGGCCCCCTTCACGTGGCCGAACAGCTCGCTCTCCAGCAGGCCCGCGGGGATGGCCGCGCAGTTGAGCGACACGAAGGGCTGGTCCGCCCGCGCGCTCCAGCGGTGGATGGCCCGCGCCAGCCGCTCCTTGCCCGTGCCCGTCTCTCCGGTAATCAGCACCGGCGTGTCCGTCTCCGCCACCTGCCGCGCGCGGCGGGACAGGTCGCGCATCACCGGACTCAGGGACGTCTCCAGGATGCCTTCCGAGTCCCCGCCCAGCTGCGACTCCAGGAGCTTCGCGTGCTCGTGGTCCTGGCGGTGCAGCCGCTCCGCCGTCGCGCGCTGCTCGGCGCCCTGGAGTGCCGTGGCCAGCATCTGGCCGTAGACCTCCACCAGGTCCACCACCGGCTGCGCGTACGTCTCACACTGCACGCGGTCCAGCGTCAGCACGCCGTAGCAGCGCTCCCCCGCGCACAGCGGCACCACCATGCACGAGTGGCCCGCCGGCAGGTCCAGCACCCCATCGAACGGATCGCCGTCCCCATGCGAGTGGTCCTCCTCCGTGAAGGCCCGCGCGCGCCGCGTCTCCAGCGCCTGCTTCAGGGACGGGAAGTCCGCCAGTTGGAGCGAATGCTTGCGCACCGCCTGGTTCGCGAGCGGGCCGCGCGCCGCCACCGCCTCCAGCCGTCCCTCCTTGAGGAGGAACAGCGTGGCCAGGTCGAAGGGCACCACCCGCGTGAGCCAGTCCAGCCCACGACGCAGCAGCTCGCCCACCCCCTCCTCGGTGGCGGCCAGCTCGACGATTTCCCGAGCGTCCTGCGCGACTCCCGGCTGACGCACCATCAGTTCATCCGACATGGGCTGGCGATAATAGCGGACCACCGAAATTGCAGTGCGCCCGGCACCGGGATTTCGTTGCCCACCGGCGCGCCAGCCCCCTGTGCCCAGGCCGGTGGCCAGGGCGCAGGCCGTGTGCTCCCCCGGCTGCTCGTGTGTCCACCGTGCGCCCATTTCGCGCAGGGTCGGTGTCACCCCGCGCGTGGAGCATCTTCAAACACAACATCCTGATACAGACATCCCTGTCATCCCAACCTGCCTAAGAAGACAAAACCCAGAAAACATCTTGTTGACAAGCATTGAAGCAACCGGATACTCCAGCCCCACGGCAACCTGATTTTGAGAATCATCATCAAATTCACGACCAAATGAACTCGTGACACATCCGTGCGCGGCGCGCCGGGAGGCTGCTCGTCTCCCGTGACGGGCCGGCACATGCGGTGACAACCCAAAGGACTCTCCTCCTCCTACCAGACCGGGTGGGCTGACACGGCTTTGCGCGCGTCAGGACCCCAACCCCACACATCATCCACACTCCCCGGATTCACCCCCACCGTGGCGACACCGTCCGCCCCGCACGGCCGGCGTGTACCCAGACATCCATGTCTGGCCATGGCGCGCCAGCCCACGGCCGCGGTGTGCCGCGGCTTTTCCAAGACGTGATTCCTGCCCCTCCCCCACCCGGCGCATGTCCATGCGTTGGCGGCAATACGCATCATCCAAGCCAAGACTGGAGACAGCAAAACCATGCAGACAGAGACTGAGCAGGGAACACGAGGAGCAGACCTGCCTCCTCGCTGGCCGCGGCGCCCATCGTCGGTGCTGGCGGGGTCCCGAGAGGGCCTGGCCGCGGTGACGGCGGCCCTGACGGGCGCCGTGGGCAGCGCGCTGGCCGTCGCGCGGTGGCCCTCGGGTCCCCTGCGCGCCGGGACTCCGCAGGACGTGCTCGCCGCCGCCCGGGCGGCGCTGGGCAGGGACGGCATTCCCGAGGAGGGCATGGGCGTGGAGGCGGCCCTGTCCCGGCTGGGGCGGGTGCTGGTGGAGTACGGGCTGCACCTGTCGCACCCGCACGCGGTGGCGCACCTGCAACCGCCCCCGCTGGCGGTCGCGGTGGCCGCCGACGCGCTGGCCAGCGCGAGCAACGCTTCCTTGGACACGTATGACTCCGGGCCCTCCGCCATCGCCATCGAGCGCTGGCTGATCCACGGCCTGCTGGAGCTGGCCGGGCTCTCGGCCCGGGCGGACGGGGTGCTCACCCCGGGCGGCTCCATGTCCAACCTGATGGGCCTGATGCTGGCCCGGGACGCGGCGGCGCTGCGCCGGGGCATCGACACGCGCCGGCAGGGCGTGGCCGCGCTCCCGGGCCCGGTGGTGCTGTGCTCGGAGCTGGCGCACTTCTCCGTGCACCGGGCCTGCGCGGCCCTGGGGCTGGGCGAGAACGCCGTGCGGCCGGTGCCCACGGACTCGCGCCGGTGCATCCGCCCGGACGCGCTGGCGGCCCTCCTCCGGGAGCTGCCGCCGGAGCACACCCCGCTGGCCATCGTGGCCACGGCGGGCACCACGGACTTCGGCAGCGTGGATCCGCTGCACGCCATCGCGGACATCGCCGCCGAGCACGGCGTCTGGCTGCACGTGGACGCGGCCTATGGCTTCGGCGCGCTGTTCTCCGAGCGGCTCAAGGGCCGGCTGGACGGCGTCTCGCGGGCGGACTCCATCACCCTGGACCTGCACAAGCTGGGCTGGCAGCCCGCCGCCACCAGCGTGCTGCTGGTCTCCGACGCCAGCGCCTTCGCCGCGCTGGACCGGCAGGTCGCCTACCTCAACCCGGAGGACGACTCGGAGGCGGGCTATGACGGCCTGCTGGGCCGCAGCCTCCAGACGACGCGCCGGCCGGACGCGGTGAAGGTCGCCGCCACGCTGCTGGCGCACGGGCGCCGGGGCCTGGGCGACATGGTGGACACCTGCCACGACCTGGCCCGCCACGCCGAGCAGCGCATCCTGGCGGAGCCGGAGCTGGAGCTCGTGGCCCCCGCCGAGCTGACCACCGTCGTCTTCCGCTACCGCGTCCCGGAAGCCCCGTCCCGCGAGGACGAAATCAACGGCGCCCTGCGCCGCCGCCTCCTGGAGACCGGGGCCGCGCTCATCGGCCGCACCGCCGTCCGCCTGGACGGGCCTGGCTCACCGGAGCGGGTCTGCCTGAAGTTCACCCTCCTCAACCCCACCACCACGCCCGAGGACATCGACGCCCTCGTGAACACCGTCCTCGAAGCCGGGCGCGCCCTGTCGCCGCGCTTCCAGAAGGGGGCCGCATGAGCACCGCCCTTGCCCTGACGCCCTCCCCCGCCGTGGATCCGCTGGAGCACGCGGACGCGCGCCTGTCCGCGGAGCACGCCCACCTGGAGGCGCTGCTGCGCTGCTGGCTCCTGGAGACCCATACCCCCGTGCACCCGGGGCCGCTGCGCGTGTCCCTGCCCGGGTCGGGGCTCGCGCTCACCACCGAGGTGACCCACTGCTCCCCGAGCGGCTGGCACCGCTTCGGGCCGGTGTCCCTGGAAGGACCGGGCGGCGCGACCCGGGCGGACCCCGTGCTCGCCGTGGCGCTGGTGGCGCACGAGGCCGCGCTGCGCGGTGGCGCCGCCCGCCGGGGTGGCGTCCCCCCGGGACAGGTCGCGGACCTGGTGGAGCGCACGGCCGAGTCCGTGCGCCGGGTGACGGACTTCGTGGGCGACCGCCGCGCCCGGCCCCAGCCGCCGGCCGGAGTGGACGGCTTCCTGGACGCGGAGCAGGCGCTGCTGCTGGGCCACCTGCACCACCCGGCCCCCAAGAGCCGGGACGGGCTGTCCTCCACGGACAGCGCGGACTTCTCCCCGGAGCTCCGGGGCTCGTTCCGGCTGCACTGGTTCGCCGCCGACCCTTCCGTGGTGTCCCACGACGCGGTGGCGGGCGCGCCGTCGCTGGCGGGGCGGGACATGGTGGCGCTGATGGCGGACCTGGCGGAGCGGCCCCGGAACGACGGCCGCGTGCTGGTGCCCGCCCACCCGTGGCAGGCCCGGGACGTGCTCCGCCGGCCGCGCATCGCGGCGCTCATCGAAGCGGGCCTGCTGACACCGCTGGGCGAAGCGGGGCCGCGCTGGTGGGCCACGTCGAGCGTGCGCACCGTCTACCGCCCGGACCTGCCGGTGATGCTGAAGCTGTCGCTGGGCCTGCGGCTGACCAACTCCCGCCGGGAGTCCACCCGCACGGAGCTGCGCCGCGGCCTGGAGATCCACCGGCTGCTGGACGCGGGCTACGCGAGCGCCACCACCGCCGCGCACCCGTCGTTCTCCATCGTGAAGGACCCGTCCTGGCTGGCGGTGGACGAGCCGTCACGGCCCGGAGGGCCGGAGGTGACGGGCCTGGACGTGGCGGTGCGCGAGGTGCCGTCGCGCGTCGCAACCCTGCGCTGCCTCGTGGGCCTGGTGGCGCCGCGCCCGGGACTGGGGCGCAGCATGCTGGGCACGATGGTGGCCGCGCAGGGCCCGGGCGCCGCGGAGGCGTGGGTGGCCGACTACACGGACCGCGTGCTGGTCCCCATGCTGCACCTGTACGCGTCCACCGGCATCGGCCTGGAGGCGCACCAGCAGAACACGCTGGTCCAGTTGGATGCCCGGGGCCGCGTCGTGGGCTCCGCGTTCCGCGACAACCAGGGCTACTACCTGGCCTCGTCCCACCTGCCCCGGCTGCTCCGGCTACTGGGAGTGGACGCCTCCACGCTTGCCGTGGTGGACGACGCCCTCGTCGACGAGCGGCTCTCCTACTACCTCCTGCGCAACCAGGCCCTCGCGGTCGTGGGCTGCCTGGGCTCCGAAGGGCTGGGCGACGAGCGCCGGCTGCTCGGGGTGATGGCGGGCCGGCTGCGTGAGGCCCTGCCGTCGCTGGCCGCCGCAGGCCCCACGGGGGACCGGCTGGCGCGCCGGTGGCTGGAGGCGGACATCCTCCCCACCAAGAGCAACCTGCTCACCCGGCTGCACGGCATCGACGAGGTGCTCGCGCCGCTGGACGCGCAGTCCGTCTACCTCGACGCGCCCAACCCCCTGCGCGAGGCCCGGCGATGAGCGCGGACGTTCCTGGCCCCCCGCTGCCCCACCTCCCCGCCCCGTGGCTGCTCAGGCCCGCGAGCGTCTCCGCGGACGTGGAGCGCCTGGTGCGGTGGATGCACGCGCCGCACGTGGCCGAGTTCTGGAAGCAGGCCTGGCCGGAGGACCGCTGGCGCGCGGAGCTGGAGCGGCAGCTGGCGGGAGCGCATTCGCTGCCGTGCATGCTCGAGCGGGACGGCGTTCCGCTCGCGTACCTGGAGATCTACCGCGTGGTGCGCGACCGGCTGGCCGGGCACTACGCGCAGCGGCCCCACGACCTGGGGGTCCACGTGGCCATTGGCGAATTGGGCGGCACCGGGCGTGGCCTGGGCCGCTCGCTGCTGCGCGCGGTGGCGGAGGGGCTGCTCGCCGCGGACCCCGACTGCACCCGGGTGGTGGCCGAACCGGACTCACGCAACGCGCCCTCGCTGCGCGCCTTCTCCGCCGCCGGCTTCCGGGCCGTTGGCGCCATCACCCTGCCGGACAAGGCGGCGACGCTGTTCGTCTACCCCCGCTCCGAGAAAGACCTCCCATGAATCCCGTGACCGTTGAGACCGTTTCCGAACACGACGTGGTGGCCATCGGCTGTGGCCCCTTCAACCTGGGCCTGGCGGCGCTCGCCTCGCGCGTGGAGGGCCTGGACCTGGTGGTGCTGGAGGCCCAGCCGGGCCTGAGCTGGCACCCGGGCCTGATGTTCGACGAGGCCCTGCTCCAGCTCAGCTTCCTGGCGGACCTGGTCAGCCTCATCGACCCCACGCACCCGCTGTCGTTCCTCGCGTACCTGGGTGAGAAGGACCGGCTCTACCCGTTCTACATCCGCGAGCGCTTCCACCCGACGCGGCGCGAATACGAGGACTACCTGCGCTGGGCCGTGACGAAGCTGCCGTCCGTGCGCTTCTCGCACCGCGTGGAGTCCATGGACTGGGACGCCGGGCGCCAGCGCTTCGTGCTGCACGTGCGGCGCGGGGAGGGCGAGCGCGTGACGATGCTGGCGCGCGACGTCGTCATCGGCATCGGCACGGAGCCGTCACTGCCCCGCGCGCTGGCGTCGCTGCCGGCGGGCCGCGTGGTGCACACCGGCCACTACCTGCACCGTCAGCGGGACGTGGAGGCCGCGCGCCGCGTGACGGTGGTGGGCTCCGGGCAGTCCGGCGCGGAGGTGGCGCTGGACCTGCTCCAGCGCAACCTGGCGGGCGGCGCCGCGGTGAGCTGGCTCACGCGCACGGTGTCCTTCGCGCCGCTGGACTACACCAAGCTGACGCTGGAGATGACCACGCCGGCCTACGTCCGGTACTTCCACGCGCTGCCCCAGCCCACCAAGGACCGGCTCGTCGCGGAGCAGTGGCGGCACTACAAGGGCATCTCCACGGAGACCCTGGAGCAGCTGCACGACGTGCTGTACCGGCGGGAGCTGGAGCAGGGCCTGGCTCCGGTGGAGCTGCGCTCCAGCGTGGCGGTGGAGGACGCGTCCGTGAGCCCCGCCGGGGACGTGGTGCTCCAGTGCCGGCACCTGGACACCGGCGAGACGTTCGAGCACACGACGGCGCTGGTCGTCGCGGCCACCGGCTACAAGCAGCGCGCGCCCGGATTCCTCGAGCCCATGGAGCGGCAGCTGCGCTGGGACGACCAGGGCCGCTACCGCGTCCGCCTGGACTACTCCGTGGAGCTCGCGCCCGAAATCCAGGGCCGCGTCTTCGTCACCCACGCCGACCTTCACAGCCACGGCGTGGCCGCGCCGGACCTGGGCATCTCCGCGTTCCGCAACGCCACCATCCTCAACACCCTGCTGGGGCGCGAAATCTTCCGGCTGCCCCGGCGCACGGCCTTCTCCAGCTTCGGCGTCCCGGAGCGCTCCGGAGACGAGGCCCACCCCGTGGACAGGCCCCAGGTGCCGCACGCGCACCCGGTGGTGCTGAGCGAGCCGCCCCGGCCGGTCGGCCCGCGCCTGTCGGAGGCTTCATGAGCACGCGGTCGCAGCAAGCCCCGGCCCCGGAGTCGGCCGCGCGCGCCAGCGCGGAGGCCCGCCGCGCCGCGCGGTGGACGTTCGCGCTGGTGAGCGCGGGGGGCGTGGTGATGACGCTGGACGTGACGGTGGTCAACGTCGCGCTGGCGGCCATCGCCGCGGACTTGAAGGCCGGGCTGAGCCAGGTGCAGTGGACGGTGTCCGCGTATTCGCTCGCGTTCGGCGCGCTGCTGCTCACCGCGGGCGCGCTGTCCGACCGCGTGGGCCGGCGGAGCGTCTTCGTCGCCGGCACCGCCCTGTTCACCGTCGCCTCCGTGCTGTGCGGCCTGGCCCCCGACGCGGGCACGCTGGTGGCCGCCCGCGTCGCCCAGGGCCTGGGCGGCTCCATGATGTTCGCGCCCGCGCTGGCGCTCCTCGCCGCCGTGTACGAGGGCGCGGAGCGTCAGCGCGCCATCGCCACGTACGCGGCCATCGCCTCCGCCGCGGGCGCGCTCGGGCCCGTGGTGGGCGGCGTGCTGGTGGAGCTGGTGGGCTGGCGGTGGATCTTCCTGGTCAACGTCCCCATCGGCCTCTGGGTGGTGGTGGGCGCGCTGACCCGGATGCCCTCGCTCACGCCGAAGGACACCCACCGAGGCCTGGACCTGCTGGGGGCGCTGCTCGCCATTGGCGTGCTGCTGTGCCTGCACTACCCCCTGATGATGGGGCCGGACGCCGGCTGGGGCTCCGCGCACGTGTGGGTGCCGGCGTGCGCGGGCGGGGTGTTCCTGGTGGCGCTCATCGCCAGCCAGCGCCGCCCCGGCGCCATGCTGGACCTGGAGCTGCTGCGCATCCCGGAGCTGTCGGGCGCGGCGGTGCTCGGGTTCCTGGCGCGCATGTCCAGCCTGGGCGTGCTCGTCTTCACCACGCTGTGGTTGCAGCGCGCGGCGGACGGCTCGCCCCTGGTGGTGGGCCTGCGGCTGCTGCCGCTGACGGGCAGCCTGCTCGTCGTGGGCATGTTCATGGCGCGCATCCAGGCGCGCTTCAAGGCGTCCACGCTGGTGGCCAGCGGCTTCGCCTTCCAGGGCGCGGGGCTGGCCTCCCTGGCGCTGGGCGCCGCCCTGGCCTCTCCGTGGGGGAACTTCCTGGGGCTCATCCTGATGGGCACCGGTGGCGCCGTCCTCTTCCCGCCGCTGATGGGCGTGGCGGTGAGCGTGGTGCCCCCGGAGCGCGCGGGCATGGCCTCGGGACTGACCAACGCCTGCTACCCCCTGGGCACCGCCACGGGGGTGGCCGTCTTCGGCGCCGTGTTCTCGTCGCGGCTCGGCGCGGCGCTGTCCCAGGCGTCGCTGCCGGCCGACGTGGCCCGGCACACGCGCGCGGCGGTGGAGACCGGGCAGTTCAGCGCCGTGGAGCCGTCCCTGTTGCCGCTGGCCACCTCCGCCTTCGGCGACGCGTACCTGGCCGTGTGCCTGTCCGCCGCCGCGGTGTGCCTGGGCGGCGCCGTCATCGCCCTTGCCGTCCTCTCCCGCTCCGCGCCCCGGGCCTCGCGCCCGGCCGTCGGAGCCCCCTCCCTTTCCTTGAACTGTCTTTTATACACATCT
>NZ_RAWC01000267.1:0-11151 GCF_003611685.1 Corallococcus sp. CA049B
GGTGGAGGCAGATGCGGTCGCGACCCTCTCGCTTGGCCCGGTAGAGGGCCTCGTCCGCGGTGAGCAGCAGCTGCTCCGGGGCGAGGATGGCGCGGTGCGGGAAGCTGGAGACGCCCAGGGACGCGGTGACGCGCAGGGCGCCCTCCGGTCCCGCGTGCAACTCGTTGATTCCCTTGCGGATTCGCTCCGCCACGGTGAGGGCGCCGGGCAGGTGGGTGCAGGGCAGGAGGATGGCGAACTCCTCTCCTCCATAGCGGGCCACCAGGTCCGTCTCACGCACACTGTGCTGGAGGGAGGCCGCCACCTCCCGCAGGACGCGGTCCCCGGCCCCGTGGCCGTGGGCGTCGTTGATGTTCTTGAAGTGGTCCAGGTCCACCAGGATGAGCGACAGGCTCTCGTCGTAGCGCTGCGAGCGGCGGAACTCCTCGCGCAGGCGCTCCTGGAAATAACGGTGGTTGTGCACCTGGGTCAGCCCGTCCGTCACCGCCAGGCGCCGCAGCTCCTCTACCTGGGAGTGAAGTGACCTCAACCGGGAGTGCGTTTCCAGGCTCCGGTAGAGCCTCAAACGCAGCTCCTCGTCGTCCCAGGGGGTCAAAATCACCTCAGCCCCCCGGCGCAGCGCGGACAGGCGCAGGGCCCGGTCCTGTGGAGGTGCAAGGACCACCACGGCGGGTCGGGGCGCGGGTTGAGGTGGGGTGAGGGCCTCCAGGAGGCCTTGGGCCTGCGCTTCGCCGGGGCCGCCGGAGCAGAGCAGGACGCCGTCTACCTCCTGGGTCAGCCCCAGCGCCTCCGGCCCGGACCGGGCTACACGGAGCGCGAAGTCCTCCGGGCCGAGCGTGCGCACCAGCTGCGGCAGCAGTGCCTGCGAATCGTCCACGACCAGAAGCGTGTAGGGCTGGGTTTTCACCGTGTCCCCGTAAAATGATGACTATGCGGTACTATAGGGGTTTCCCACGAGAAGGGCCAAGGGGTTTGCCAGCGAGTAGGCCCTCTGCTAGCGAGCCCGCGTTTCCTTCCTGACGGAACGCGCGCGACATGACGACCGTGGCCAAGTACCCGAGCATCAGCCTCTTCTTCCCCGCCTGGAACGAAGAGGACTACGTGGAGCGCGCGGTGAGCCGCGCACTGGAAGTGCTGCCGAAGCTCACCGACGACTTCGAAATCATCGTCGTCAATGACGCCTCCACGGACCGGACCCAGCAGGTCTGCGACGCGCTGGCGGCGAAGGTGCCTCAGCTGCGGGTCATCACCCACCCCGTGAACCTGAAGCTGGGCGGAGCGATGCGCACGGGGCTGGCGGCGAGCACGAAGGACCTGGTGCTGTACTCGGACATCGACCTGCCGTGGGACATGCGCGAGCTGGAGCGGGCGCTGCACCTGATGGACTACCTGGAGGCGGACATGATCTGCGCCTTCCGGTTCGACCGCACGAGCGAGGGCGCCAAGCGCATCGTGTACTCGTTCGTCTACAACCTGCTCATCCGGGCGCTGTTCGACATCCAGATCAAGGACGTGAACTTCAGCTTCAAGCTGATGCGCCGCCAGGTGCTGGAGTCCATGGAGCTCCGGAGCCAGGGCTCGTTCATCGACGCGGAGCTGGTGGTGAAGGCCATCCGCAAGGGCTTCCGCGTGTTCCAGATGGGCGTGGACTACTTCCCGCGCACGCGCGGCATCTCCACGCTGGCGTCCCCGTCCGTCATCCTGAAGATGGTGAAGGAGCTGGTGGCGCTGTACCCGGAGACGCGCTCGCCGTCGCCGCCGGTCAAGCCGGTGCGCCTGCCGCCGTCCGTGCAGCCGCTGCGTTCGGTGCCGGGCCACGCGGGGCGCGGGTAGGACGGACATGGCGCCGCGCACCCGCCTCATCGTCAACGCGGACGACCTGGGCCTGCATCCGTCGCTGGACGCGGGCATCCTCAAGGCGCACCGCGAGGGCATCGTGACCAGCGCGACGTTGCTGGCCATGGGGCCTTCCGCGGCGGAGGCCGTGGGATTGGCGAAGGCGCAGGGGCTGGCGGTGGGCGTGCACCTGGCGCTGTCCACGCGGCTTCCCTGCGCGGCCCCCTCGGAGGCCGTGCGGACGGTGGCGCCGGGCGGGCGGCTCATGGGCAACTGGGCGGAGTTCGCGAAGGCGTGGATGACGGGGCGTGTGCGGCGCGAGGAGCTGGAGCGGGAGCTGTCCGCGCAGCTTTCTCGCGCGCGGGAGCTGGGCGCGAAGGTGGACCACCTGGACGGGCACCAGCACCTGCACCTGCTGCCCGGGGTGCGGCCGGTGGTGGAGGGCATCGCCGCGCGCGAGGGGCTGCCCCTGCGGTGGCCGGATGCGCTGCCGCGGGTGTCGTGGCTGCGGGCCCCCGGGCCCGCGTTGAAGACGACGGTGCTGGCGGTGCTCGCGCGGACGGCGCCCCGGGCCCGGCCGGGCGTGCGGCGGGTGAGCGCGGGTGGCGTGTTCGAGGCGGGCCGGTTGGATGAGTCCGCGCTGCTCGCGGTGCTGGACTCGCTGCCGGCGGGGGACTTCGAGCTGGGGTGCCACCCCGGTGAGGGCGCTCCGCAGGTGCCGGAGGACCCGGCGTGGACCTATGGCTGGGAGGCGGAGCTGGCCGCGCTCACCAGTCCCCGGGTGAAGGCGAAGCTCGTGGAGCGGGGCATCACGCTCGCGAACTACGGCGAGCTGGGCTGACGAGCCGTGGAAACCTGTCCGACTGTCGGACAGGTTTGGAGGCGGCCCGCCACGCCCGCGGGGGCATCTTCAGCGGGCCTCTGCGTCGTAGAGCAGGTGCGGCGTGGTGTAGCCCTCGCCCAGGCCCACGACTTCACGCACTTCAAAGCCCGCGTCACGCAGGAGCCGGACTCCGTCGACTCGCGGATTGAGCACCATGCCGCCACTGGCCTTGGTGCGCCCCAGGAGCGACACCATCACCCACTCCTGCGCGAGCGCCTTGGCGTGCTTCCAGGAGCGGTCGCCCTCCACCTCCTTCAGGAGGAAGCGGCCTCCGGGCTTGAGCAGGCCTCGCACGGACTGGAGGAAGCCGGGCCACCGCTCATCGGGCAGCAGGTACAGCACGTCGCAGACCACCACCGCGTCCAGCGTGTTCGGCTGCGTCTTCGCGAGCTCCTCCACGGAGCCCACGTCCAGCGTCACGTTGGGCAGCCCCGACAGGGCCTGCTTCGCCCAGTGCACCTTGCGCTCGTCCAGGTCCACTCCGAGCACCCGGCGCTCCGGCACCGCGAGCGCCATCACCGCGGACAGGAGGCCGTGGCCACAGCCGATGTCCGCCACCGTCCCGGAAGGCAGGCGCGACGCCACCGCGAGCAGCGGGGCAGACGACGCCCGCGCGTGCACATGGAAGCGCTCGCTCGCGGGCAGGTGCGCGTAGAGCTCCAGCGCCTGGGCCATGAGGCCGTTCATGAGGTGGCCTCCACGCTCGGGTCCACGGCTCGTCCCATCCGTCCGCTCATGACACGTACTCCGCCGCTCCGTAGGCCGCCGCCAGCGCCAGCATCCCGCAGGCGCTGGTCGCGAGCACGCCCCACCTCATGCGCGGCCGTTCCTTGAGCAGCAGCGCCAGCGTGAGGAACAGCGGGAAGGCGGCCAGCAGGTAGCGCCCCATGCCCATGAAGTCCTTGCTGGACAGGGCGGGCAATCCCACGATGGCCAGCGTGTACACGCCATAGCCCCACCCCAGCCGCTTCGCCGTGGGCCACACCAGCGAGAGCGCCCCCACCGTGACGGCCGCGTGCCCCACCAGCCGGAAGCCGTCCGACAGCGACATCTCCCGGCTGAAGCCCTGGAACCAGCGCAGCTTCGCCCACGTGCGCCAGCCCGGCTTCTGGTCCCACCCCGGCGCGGACTGCACCTTCACGAACGCGAACGGCTCGCCGAACGCCTTCCACTGGTAGAGCACGTACAGCACGAAGCCCGCCGCCGCGAACACCGGCAACAGGTCCATCAGGCTCCACTTCAGGCCGCGCTCGTGCTTCCACTCCAGCCGCCGCGCCAGCAGGCCCACCACCAGCGCGGGCGCCACCGGCCGCGCCGCCGTGGCCACCGCCGCGAGCAGCACCGCCCACCCCAGCTGCCCCCGCTCCAACAACAGGAACGCCCCGATGATGAGCAGGAGGAACAGCGCGTCCGAATACATGGCCCCGTAGAGGAAGAACGCGAACGGATAGAACGCCAGCAGGAGCCCCGCGTTCCTCGCCGCCTCTTCATCCGCCCGCGTGCGCGCCCACAGCGTGAAGACGTACAGCGCGCCCAGGCCGCACAGCATGGTGACGAGCACGCCCGCGAGGAACGTGTCCACCTGCAAGAGGCCCAGGCCGCGCAGCACCAGCGGGTACAGCGGGAAGAACGCCACCGGGCTCTGCTGGCCGGGCGTGTAGCTGTAGCCCGCCGTCGCGATGTGCGCGTACCAACCGGCGTCGAAGTGCGTCCAGCCCAGGAGGATGGGAGCGCCCGGCCACGTCAGCCGCGCGGGGCTGTAGCCCTGCGGGAACGCCAGCGCGGACACCGTTACCAGCGCGGTGCACACCACCAGGGCCGCGAGCCCGGCGGTCAGGACAACACGAGGAGCGGAACGGACCATGTGGGGCATGCCCCTTGGTCCAGAACCGCCCCTCGCGTCAAGTCAGCCCCGGAAACGGGGAGAGGACCGTGAGCCCTCCCCTCCCCTGCCCCGGTGCGTCATGCGGCACTCAGGACTCGTAGAAGCCCTTGCCGTCGCGCACCTTCTCCACCAGCAGCGGCGCGGGCGTGAAGCGCTCGCCGTACTTGTCCTGGTAGTGCTCCAGCTTGCGCAGCAGGTTCGCCGGGCCCAGGGCGTCCGCGTACCGGAACGGGCCGCCCAGGAACGGCGGGAAGCCCAGGCCGAAGATGGCGCCCACGTCGCCGTCGCGCGCGCTGCGCAGGATGCCCTCACCCAGGCAGCGGATGGCCTCGTTCACCATCTGCAGCGCGACGCGCTCGGCCATCTCCGCGGCGTCCAGGGACTTGCGGTCCTTGCCGTGCGGCAGGAGCAGGTAGACCTGCGGGTCCACCTCCTTCTTCTTCCCGTTCTCGTACAGGTAGAAGCCCTTGTTCGTCTTGCGGCCCAGGCGGCCGTCGGACACCACGCCCTCCAGCGCCTTGGGCGCCGCCATGCGCTTGCCGAACGCGGCCTCCATGATGGGCCCCACCTTCTGGGCCACGTCGATGCCCACCTCGTCCAGCAGCGTGATGGGCCCCACCGGGAAGCCGAAGTCCACCAGCGCCTTGTCCAGCTGGACGATGTCCGCGCCCTCCGCCAGCAGGTACGCGGCCTCGTTCATGTACGGCGCGAGGATGCGCGACGTGTAGAAGCCCGGCCCGTCGTTGACGACGATGACCGTCTTGCCCTGCTTCTTGCCCACGTCCACGCAGGTGGCCGTCACCCACTCCGCGGTGCCCGGGTGCGTGATGATCTCCAGCAGCGGCATTTTGTGGACCGGGCTGAAGTAGTGCATGCCAATCACCTGCGAGGGGCGCTTGCTGCCCTTCGCCAGCTCGCCAATGGGCAGGCTGGAGGTGTTGGACGCGAAGATGGTGTTCTCGCCGGTGACGGCCTCCACCTCCGCGATGACCTGGTGCTTGAGCTTCAGGTCCTCGAAGACCGCCTCAATCACCAGGTCCACCGACTTGAAGCCGCTGTAGTCCGTGCCCGCGGTGATGTGGGACAGCTTCGCGTTGGACTCCAGCCGGGTGAGAGAGCGGCGCTTCACGCGCTCATCCAGCACCGTCTGCACCTGCTTGAGCGCGCGGCCCGCGCCCGCGTCGTCCCGGTCCTTCACGCGCACGGGCACGCCCTGGAGCACGCCGGCCACGTAGGCGATGCCGCCGCCCATGAGGCCACCGCCCAGCACGCCCACCTTCTTCACCTCGCGCGGCTTCAGGTTGGGGTTGGAGGTGCCGTTCTCCTTCTTCAGCGCCGTGGTGGCGAAGAAGATCTCCACCAGGCGCCGCGACACGTCCGTGAACACCAGCTCGCCAAAGGCCTTGGCCTCCGCCTCCAGGCCCGCCTTGCGGCCGGACTCCAGGCCCACGCGGATGACCTGCAGCGCCTTCTCCTGCGCGGGGTACTTGCCGCGCGTCTTCTTCAGGAGCTGCTTCTTCGCCTGGTCGAACATCACCTTGCGGCCGAGCGGGTTGTCCTCCAGCGCCGCCTCCTTCCAGAGGTCCTTGTTGATGAGCCCCTGGAAGAGGCCGGCGATGCCCTTCTTCTTGCCGCTCTGGGCCACGGCCTTGAAGCCCTGGTGCGAGCGCTCCACCTTGAGCGTGCCCGCCGCCAGCTCCGCCGCGCGCTTGAGCGCGAGGTCCTTGAGCATGGGCACGGGGACGACTTCATCCACGATGCCCAGCTTCTTCGCCTTGGACGGCTTGACGTTCTTGCCGGTGAGGATGAGGTCCAGCGCGGCCTCCGCGCCAATCAGCGCGGGCAGCCGCTGCGTGCCGCCGGCCCCGGGGATGAGGCCCAGTTGCGTCTCCGGCAGGCCCACCACCGACTTGGGGCTGTCCGTGACGATGCGGTAGTGGCACGCGAGCACCCACTCCAGACCGCCGCCCAGGCACGCGCCGTGGATGGCCGCGACCACCGGCTTGGAGAAGGACTCCAGCCGGTCGAACTGCTCGTGCGCGCCGCGGCTGATGGCCTCCACGTCCGCGGGCGTCTTGAGCGTCTGCAGGAAGTCGATGTTCGCGCCGGCGACGAAGTTGTCCTTCTTGCCGGAGATGAACACCACCGCCCGCACCTCCGGGTCCCGCTCCGCCTGGAGGAGCAGGTCGGAGAACGCGGCGCCCACGTCCGGGGACAGCGTGTTCACCGGCGCGCCCGGCTGGTCCACGGTGATGACCGCGACGCCGTTCGTGACGTCGTAGCTCAAGCCCTGCTTCGCTTCGACTGCCTCTTGCTTGGTCGCCATCACGCACGCTCCAGGATGACCGCGGCGCCCAGGCCACCCGCGGCGCAGACGGTGCACAACACCGTGTTCTTGTTCCGACGCTTCAGCTCATTCAGGGCCTGCGTGATGATGCGCGCGCCCGTGGCCCCGAACGGGTGCCCGATGGAGATGGAGCCGCCCGTCACGTTCAGGATGGACCGGTCCACCTCGCCGACCGGCGCGTTGAAGCCCGCCTTCTTCGCGAACTCCTTGGACGCCAGCGCCTGGAGGTTGCTCGCCACCTGCGCGGCGAAGGCCTCGTGCATCTCCACCAGGTCGATGTCCCCAAGCTTCATCCCGGCGCGCTTGAGCGCCACGGGCGCCGCGTACGCCGGGCCCTGGAGCAGCTGGTCGCCCGGGTCCGTGGCGGCGAAGGCGTGCGAGCGCAGGAAGCCCAGCGGCTCGTAGCCCAGCGCCTTCGCCTTCTCCTCGCTCATCAGCAAGAGCGCCGCGGCGCCGTCCGTCAGCGGGGACGCGTTGCCGGCGGTGACGCTGCCATAGCGGCGGTCGAACACGGGCTTGAGCTTGGAGAGCGCCTCCAGGCTGGTGTCGTCGCGCACGATGTTGTCCTTCGTGGCCGTCTGCTCGTACTTGGGCGGCACGGTGACGTGCATCACCTCACCGTCGAACAGGCCCTCCTTCCACGCGCGGGCCGCGTTCTGGTGCGAGTTGAACGCGATGAGGTCCTGCTCCTCGCGGGTGATGCCGTTCTCCTTGGCCATCTTCTCCGCGCTCTCGCCCATGGTCTCGCCGGTGGAGTACTCGGCGATGGCGGGGGGCACGGGGATGAGGTCCTTGGCCTTGAGCTTCTGGAAGGGCTTGAGCTTGTCCGGAAGGCTCTTGCCCTTGGACGACGCGGCCAGCGCGTGCGCCAGCGGGCGGCTGGTGAAGATGGGCGCGTCCGACAGGGACTCCGTGCCACCGGCGATGACGACGTCCGCGTCGCCCAGCGCGATGGCGTTGGCGCCCGCCACCATGGACTGGATGGACGTGGCACAGGCGCGCGCCACCGTGAAGGCGTCAATGCGCTTGGGCAGGCCCGCCGCCAGCACCACTTCGCGCGCGATGGACGGCGCGGTCAGCGTGGGGATGACCTGTCCGAAGACGACCTGGTTGATTTCGTTGGGGTCCAGGTCGCTGCGCTGCACCAGCTCCTGGACCACCATGCGGCCCAGGTCCAGCGCCGTCAGGTTCGCGAAGACGGTGCCCGCCTTCGCGAACGGCGTCCGCAGTCCGCGGACGATGGCCACCCGCCGGTGGCCGTTGCGCTTCTCGCTTGCCATGTGTGCCTCACCCTCTGTGAAACGAGTGAGGCGCTTCTAACGGCGGGCAATGCACCGCGTCAATGTCGGATTGATTCTTGAGTCAACTGCTCGCCAGTCGGGCGGGCTGGGGATTGTTCAGCCGAGCGTGCCCTGGCGGAGGGCGGCGCCGTGCTTGTGGACGGCGTCCACGAGGAACTTCGCGGCGTCCGGGTCGGTGGGCGGGAGGATGCCGTGGCCCAGGTTGAAGATGTGCCCGGTGGGGCCGGCGCGGCGGAGGATGTCCTTCACGCGACCATCCAGCTCCTCGCGGGGGAGGAAGAGGTGGAGCGGATCCAGGTTGCCCTGGGTGGCCACGTCCGGCCCGAGGATGCGGCGGCCCTCGTCCACGGGGCAGCGCCAGTCCAGGCCGATGACGTCCGCGCCGGTGCGCTTCAGGAGCGGCAGGTGCGGGGTCATGTTCACGCCGAAGAGGATGACGGGGACGCCGGTGGCCTTGAGCTCCGTCACCATCTCGGTGAGGTACGGGAGGCTGAAGCGCTCGAAGTCCCAGGGGGACAGCTCGCCGCCCCAGGAGTCGAAGATTTGAACAATCTTCGCGCCGGCCTCCACCTGCATCTTGAGGTACGGGATGAGGGTGTCGGTGAGCTTCCGGAAGAGGCGGTGGGCGACTTCGGGCTGCTCGAAGAGGAGGCGCTTGATCTGGATGTAGCTCTTGGAGCCGCCGCCCTCGACCATGTACGCGGCCAGGGTGAAGGGCGCGCCCGCGAAGCCGATGACGGGCACGGAGTCGTTGAGGGCCTTGCGCGTGCGGCGGATGGCCTCGGCGACGAAGCCGGTGCCTTCCACGGGGTCGGGGACGCCGAGCTTGTCGATGTCCGCGGGCGTGCGCAGCGGGTTGGGGAAGTGGGGGCCCTTGTCGCCCAGCTCCAGGTGGATGCCCATGGCCTCCACGGGGATGAGGATGTCGGAGAAGATGATGGCCGCGTCCACGCCCAGGCGGGTGATGGGCTGGACGGTGACCTCGGCGGCCAGGTCCGGGTCCTTGCAGAGGTCCAGGAACGCGATGTTGCCGCGGATGGCGCGGTACTCGGGCAGGTAGCGGCCCGCCTGACGCATCAGCCACACGGGGGTGGTGTCGGTGGGCTGGCGGCGCGCCGTGCGCAGGAGTCGGTCGTTCACGTCGTCACCTTCGAGGGGCGAGAGGGAGGCAGGGACTTCACGGCCCGGGGTGTACCCTATCTCCATGACCCGGTTGAACCGCTACGTTCCGAGTCTGCTCGCGCTCGCATGCATGGCCTGTGCGTCGGGGCGGACGGCCGCTCCCGCCCGGCCTCAGTGGCCGCTGCCCCAGGAGTTGGTCCGCTGGGAGCCGGTACCCGGGGTCAGCGTCGTGGCGCCTCGGGGGCCATCTGACGGACTGGAACCGGGCCACTCGGGGCCGGATGCCTTCTGCGGGTACGAGAGGGCCGACCACCACCTCCTGCTCACTTTTGGTGAGCCTCAGCCCTTGACCGGCAACGGCGGCTGCTCATGGAACCACACGGACTCGGGCAGGTATTTCAGGATGCACTGGGAGGTCGATGTCTACGCTCCCGAGGCCTCGCCCGAAGAGAAACGTGAGCAGCTCCGGAAGACGCTGCTCCAGGGCATTCGGGAGACCGAACTCACCCAGCTGCCCGCGCCCTGGTACGGATGGGAATGGCGCGCTGTCGTCCGAGAGTGGCTGGGCCCTCCAGAAGAAATGCCGGATGGGATTGGAGAGATTCTCCGCGATCGCTGGCTCGTCGCGGGGACGAGCCTCGTCTTCCTTCAGGTTGTTTCCCGCGAGGAGGATCCGTTCCCCGAAGGCGAAGCCTTCCTCGATTCGCTGCGGGTCACTGACGTGAAGTGACGATTCAGCCGCCGTCCCGGCCGCCGTGGTCGTCGCTGCCGCCATCGTCGTCCCCGCCGCCATCGTCATCCGCAGGCAGCGTGATGACCTGTACGCGCTCCTCGCCCTCCCGGACGCAGACCTCCGTCTCTACGTCCTCCAGGTCGTCGGCCTTGACCTCCAGCGCGTAGCAGCCCGCGGGCAGCGGCCCCAGGCGGACCTCGCCGCTGCTCGTGTCCACCTTGGCTCGGTCTTCTCCCGTGCCTCGCAGCTCCACCTCGACGTCGGGCGGGATGGCGCCCTGCTCGTCCCGCACCCTCACGGTGAGGAAGGCCCCGGGCTTCGCCTGGATATCGCCCACGTCGGTGACCCGGGCTCCCTGCGCCAACACAGGCGTCCTCGCCGCCTGCGTGCGCGAGGCGACCACGTACAGCTCCAGCGACACCGCCGGCACGCCGTCCAGTTCGAAGCGGCCGTCCGCGGCCACCGTCGTGCGCAGTTCCTCGTGGCCCAGCACGCTGACTCGCGCGACGCCGGACTCCGCGCCCAGCACGCGGCCCCGCACTGTGCCCGTGCGCAGGTCTCCGTTGTCGAAACCGCCACAGCCCATGAGCGCCAGCACCAGCGCTCCCATGCTTGTCCTGGCTCGCATCAGAAGCGGTACCCTCCGGCCAGCAGCAGGCCTCCAAAGCCCACCGTGCGCGTCTGCCCGTCCACCGGGACGTAGGCCCACAACGCCTGCGCCCTCGCCTCCACCATCCACACCGGGCTGAAGCGGAACGACAGCGCGGCCATCCATCCCGGCCAGGCCGTGACGTACTGCTCGTTCCGGTCCAACAACTCCAACTGGAAGGAGCGCTGCAACCACAATCCGGCCACGCGCGGTCCGGTGGACAGCCCCAGCCGGCCCCACGTCCACGTGGGCCCCACCGCCACGCCCACGAGCAACGAGCGGTGACGCACCGGCACGTCGCCGCCCGGGTCCAACCGCAGCGACTGACGCCCCTGCCCCGCCGCCACGTCCACCCAGAGGTCCAGCTTCCCGTCCAGGAGCACGCCCTCCCAGCC
>NZ_RAWC01000268.1:0-11092 GCF_003611685.1 Corallococcus sp. CA049B
GGGTGGGGGCGCGTGGAGCGAGGTGATCACCACGCACGAGCGCGAGGTGCTGCGCATGCCGAAGGGCCTGGACTTCGCGGACGCGGCGGCGCTGCCGGAGGCCTACCTCACGGCGTACGACGCGCTGGTGCTCCAGGCGGACCTGAGGCCCGGGGAGACGGTGCTGGTGCACGCGGTGGCGAGCGGCGTGGGTTCCGCCGCGGCGCTGCTCTGCAAGGCCATGGGCGTGCGGGTGGTGGGCACGGGACGGAGCGCGCAGAAGCTGGCGCGGGCCTCCGAGTGGGGCGTGGGCCAGACGGTGCTGTGCGAGAGCAACCCACCGGTGTTCGCGGACGCGGTGCTCGCGGCGACGGAGGGCCGTGGCGCGGACGTGTGCCTGGACCTGGTGGGCGGCGCCTATCTGCCGGAGTCCGTGAAGGCCATGGCGCCCCGAGGGCGGCTGATGCAGGTGGGCTCGGTGGCTGGCACGCGAGCGGAGCTGGACCTGGGGCTGGTGATGCGCAAGCGGCTCACCCTCAAGGGGACGGTGCTCCGCAGCCGGCCCGCGGAGGAGAAGATGCTGCTCACGCAGGTGGCTGAGCGGCAGCTGTTGCCCCTGTTCGACTCTGGAGCGCTGCGGGCCGTGGTGGATGCCGTGTTGCCCATGACGGAGATTCGCTCCGGGCTGGAGCGGATGGCGGGCAACGGCACCGTGGGCAAGATCGTCGTTCGCTGGGACTGAAGCCGCTACACGCTGCGCCTGCGGGCGGGAGCCCTCTTCGCCGCTCGCTTGGGAGCAGGCGCGGCGGGCTCCTGCGCCTTGAGCACCTTGGCGGAGGCGCACCGGCGCCAGGCCTCCTTGAGCAGGACCTCCAACAGGCGCCGATTCACGGTCTTCAGACGCACGATGACCATGGGCCAGTCCTGGTAGTGCGGCGTCACTTCGAACATGTCTGGCTTGGAGTCCAGCAGGGCCTCGCGGTGGTCGAAGTCCACCTTGATGACGATGGAGTCGTCACCCAGCACCCGCGCGAAGAGCTTGTCGCTCACCCGGAACCCGGGCGTTCCATAGGAGGGGCGCTCCTCCGTCGACGGCAGGGCCAGCGCCATTTCGCGCACGTCGTCCACCGTGAGCCGTCCCTTGCGCTTCGCCACCGTCTTCTTCCGCGCCGCCATCCGTTTCCTCCCTGCCCTGCCGCCAGGCACCACCGAAGCCATTGCGCCCCGGATGCGGAACCGTATCCTGCGCCGCCATGGCTACCCACTTCGACCCCGCCGCCGCCGCGCAGCCGGGCTCCGGCATCTTCGGCCTCCCCCACTCTCCCGACGAGGCCCACGTCGTCGTCATCCCCGTGCCCTTCGAGGCCACCACCAGCTACGGCGGTGGCACGTCCAACGGCCCCGCCGCGCTGCTGGAGGCCAGCAAGCAGGTGGACCTCTTCGACGTGGAGACCGGCCGGCCCTACGAGCGCGGCATCGCAATGCTGGAGGCCCCCGCCGAACTCCACGAGTGGAATGAGCGCGCCAAGGAGCGCGCCCTGCTCGTCATCGAGGCCGGCGGCATCGACTCCGGCGAGGCCGAGCTGCTCCTCGCCGCCAAGGACGTGAACGGCTTCAGCGAGAAGCTCAACGATCACGTCTACCGCACCGCGAAGCAGTGGATTGAGCAGGGCAAGCTCGTGGCCGCCGTGGGAGGCGATCACGCCATCTCCTTCGGCATCATCCAGGCCCACGCGGAGAAGTACCCCGGCATGGGCGTGCTGCACCTGGACGCGCACGCTGACCTGCGCGTCGCGTACGAGGGCTTCACCTGGTCGCACGCGTCCATCTTCTACAACGTGTGTGAGCGCATCCCGGGAGTGAAGACGCTGGTCCAGGTGGGCCTGCGCGACATGAGCGAGAACGAGCACCGCTACATCGAGGGCTCCGGCGGCCGCATCCACGCCTTCTACGACGCCGTCCTCCAGCAGAACCGCTTCGACGGCCTGCCCTGGAACCAGCAGGTGAAGCAGATCGTCGACAAGCTGCCGCAGCAGGTCTACCTGTCGTTCGACATCGACGGCCTGGACCCCGTGCTGTGCCCGAACACCGGCACGCCCGTGCCCGGCGGCCTGTCCTTCCCGGAGGCCACCGCGCTCGTCGCGGGCGTCGTGCGCTCGGGCCGCACCATCGTGGGCTTCGACCTCACCGAAGTGGCCCCCGACCCGGAGGGCAGCGAGTGGGACGCCAACGTGGGCGCCCGCCTGCTCTACAAGATGATCGGCTGGATGCTGAAGTCGCAGAAGGCCTGAGGCGTCAGGCCACGCGCGGCAGCGACACGCTGAACGTCGCGCCCTGCCCGGGGCGCGACTCGGCGGAGAGCGCGCCGCCGTGCAGCTTCGCCAGCTCCGAGGCCACGTAGAGCCCCAGCGCCTCCCCTCGCGCGGGGCCCTCCGGGAAGGGCTGGAACAGCCGGGGCAGCTCCGCTTCCGGGATGCCCGGCCCCGGGTCGCTCACGCGCACCAGCACCTGCTCCGCGGACGCCTCCAATTCCACGCGCACCCCGCCCTGCCGGGCCGCGTTCGACAGGAGCACGTCGAACACCTGCTCCAGGCGCTCCGGGTCGAAGCGAAGGCCCACCGCCTCCGGGGGCACCGTCACCTCCACCGGCACGCCCGGCCCCGTGGTGCGGCACCGCGCGACGGAGGCCTCCAGCGGCTGGCGCAGGTCCCCCTCCACCGGCCTCAGCGTCACGCTGCCCGCGCTCAGCCGGGCGGCGTCCTGGAGGTAGCGGCCCATCCGCTCCAGCGACTGGAGCTGCGCGCCCAGCGCCTCCACCGCGCCCCTGCCTGGCGGAGGCAGGTCCCGAAGCGCGCGCAGCTCATGCTTCGCGGCCTCCAGCGGGCCCTGGAGCGACTGCGCCACCCACCGGCTCAGCGCCTCCACGGGCGTGGCGGGCTCCGGGGGCGCGGCGGGGGCCTTCGCCAGCACGTCGTGGACCAGCGCCTCGAAGTCGGTGATTTCAAAGGGCTTGTTGAGGAACGCGGCCGCATCCGGCGAGCCCTGCTGGAGCACCGCGCTCAAGAGGATGATGGGCACCTCGCGCAGGCCCGGCTCCTGCTTCAGCCGGCTGCACAGCTCCATGCCGCTCATGCGCGGCATCATGTGGTCCGTCACCACCAGCCGCGGCCGGTGGGCCCGGGCGAGCGCCAGCGCCTCCTCGCCATCCCGCGCGCGCACCACGTCGTGCCCCAGGTCCTCAATCACCTGGCTCAGGACTTCCAGCACCGCGGGTTCGTCATCCGCGACCAGGACGAGACTCATGCGCAACCGCTCCCAAGGCCCCCGCGGGCAGCCAGCAACACGCCGCGCCGGGACTCCCAGGGCGGCCCCTGCTCCCCCAACGCCGCAATCGGCCCAGGGCAAGGACGTTCTGCCTGAAAGTGCGTTCGATCACGGCCGCACCATCTGGTCTATGAAGAGCGGGACGCCGCTTCCAGACACCCAGGGAATGGCTGAGGCCTTCCCGACATTCAGACTGTCTTCCGGGAGACAATTCCCGGCGGCGTACGGAGGAAGGCATGAGGGCAGCACACATCCGGTGGGGGCTCTTGCTGTGGGGGCTCGTGCTGGCGCTTCCGGCGCACGCGGACCTGGCCCGGCGCCGCAGCGACGTGGTGGAGGTGGTGCAGAAGGTTTCCCCGGCGGTCGTCTACATCGGCACCGAACAGGAGGTGGAGTCGCGCTTCCGGGGCCGGCCCCGCTCGCCCCTGGAGGAGTTCTTCGGCCAGGGGATGGCGCAGCCGGAGACGCGCCAGCGGATTACGGGCCTGGGCAGCGGCGCCATCATCGACCCGTCCGGCATCATCGTCACCAACGACCACGTCATCCGGGGCGCCTCCGCCATCCACGTGGTGCTCGCGGACGGGCGCACCTTCGACGCGGAGGTGGTGGGCAGTGACGCGAACAACGACCTGGCGGTCCTCAAGGTCAACGCGAAGGAGCCCCTGCCCACCGCGAAGCTGGGCACCAGCTCCGACTTGATGATTGGCGAGACGGTGGTCGCCATCGGCAGTCCGTTCGGCCTGAGCAAGACCGTCACGGCGGGCGTGGTGTCCGCCACGGGCCGCACCTTCCGCGCGGACAGCCGCGTCTACAACGACTTCCTCCAGACGGACGCGGCCATCAACCCGGGCAACTCCGGCGGGCCGCTGCTCAACGTGGACGGGGAGATCATCGGCATCAACACGGCCATCTACGCCAACGGGCAGGGCATCGGCTTCGCCATCCCCGCGGACAAGGTGCGGCGCATCGTCGAGGAGCTCACGCGCTTCGGGAAGGTACGCCCCGCGTGGGTGGGCATGGACACGGCGGACCTGCCCTCGCAGGTGGCCGCGCGGCTCGGGTGGGACCGCACGTATGGCGTCATCGTGACGAACGTGGATCCGGACAGCCCCGCCGCGCAGGCCGGTGTGCAGCGCGGTGACGTGGTCGCGGAGCTGGGTGGCTCGCGCATCCAGGACGCGGAGGATTTCGACTCGCGCGTGCGCGGCTACCCTGCCCGCTCGGTCTTCCCCTTGGTCCTCTTCCGAGCAGGCGGCAACCGCACGGTGCAGGTGACGCCGGTCGAATTTCCGGCTCGCCTGCTTGAGAACCTGGCGTGGGAGAAGCTGGGACTCCGCGTGAAGGAAACCAAGGGCGGGATGGCGATCGCGGCCGTGCGGCAGGGGTCGGCTGCGTCGGAGATTGGGCTGGAGCCGGGGGACGTGCTGTTGCGGATGAACAATCAGCCTGTCCCCACGGGTGACACTTTCCGTGAAGCCCTGCTGACGGCGCGACGGGGACGTAGCGTGCTGTTGCTCGTGCGGCGCGGGCGTTATGGCTACCACCTGACGCTGCCTTTCGAAGGTCAGCAGATCTAGGCGTGACCCGGGGATTCCAGGATCGACGGGAAGGGCACTAGCATGCCGTTCCCATGAGTTCGCCTCGCTATCAGTCACTCGGCCCCCTCCTTGCCGGAGAGGGCTCGCGTGCCTTCCTCGGACTGTCGCTGGAGGAAGGTGCCACGCCCCGCCCCGTGGTGCTCATCTGGGCACCGCCTGAAATCGCGCAGAACCCGGAGCTGGTGGCGCGCCTGGAGCGAGAGACGAACCGCGCCATCGTCTTCGAGCACCCGAACATCCTGCGCGTGCACGGCCTGGAGAAGCTGGACGGGGGCCTGGCGCGAGTCACCGAGTTCGCGGACGGCGAGCCGCTGCGGCGCGTGCTGGAAGCGAACCCCCGCATGTCGCCCGCGTTCGCGGCGCTGGTGGTGGCGGACGCGGCCATGGGCCTGCACTACGCGCACGTGGCGGGCAACGACGACGGTTCGCCGCTGGTGCACGGAGACATCCGGCCCGAAACGCTGATGGTGTCCTTCAGCGGCTACACGAAGGTGACAGGCTACGGCGCGCTGTCCGTGGCGCCGCGTGAGCGCGGTGGCAAGCGCGTGAAGAACCGCCGCGCGTACACGTCCCCGGAGCAGTTGCTGGGCGGGCGTGAAGCGGTCAACGTGCAGTCGGACGTGTTCCTGCTGGGGCTCACGCTGCACGAGTGCCTCACGGGGAAGATGCCGTTCAAGGAGTCGGCGGATCCGGACAAGGCGGTGCTCAACCGCGCCCTGCCCCCGATGCCGGCGGACGTGCCACTGAAGCTGGATGCCGTCGTGCGCCGCGCGACGACGAAGCGGGCGCTGGAGCGTTATTCGTCGGCGCTCGCGTTCCGCGAGGCGCTGGTGGATGCGATTGGCAAGCTGCCCACGCACGAGGAGTTCGCGGAGCACCTGGCGAAGCTGTTCCCGCCGGAGAGCGACGCGAGAGCGGCGCGCCGGGCGACGATTGAGAAGGGCATCGCGGAGGCGCTGGCGAAGGCGGGCATGCCGACGCCGCAGATCGCGGAGATCATCGCGAACGGCGCGGGGCTCGCGGAGCCAGTGAAGAGCAAGGTGCCGGAGTTCTCCTCGGCGGAAGTTGGCAAGCCGGCTCCCGTGCAGCCTGTGGCCGCCGCGCCGCAGGCTGCCGCGCCCGTGCAGCCTGTGGTGACGGCGCCGGTGCAGGCCGCTCAGGCCCCGGCAGCGGTGCAGGTCCCGCAGAGCACTCCTGTCGCGACTCCGGTGCAGAGCGCTGCCCCGAGCACTTCGAGGCCGGCCACGGCTCAGACCGTGACGCCCTCCCCTGCTCCGACTGCATCCACGGAGACGCGGCCTGCGGGGCCCATCTTCGGCGGCGCGGCAAGCCCCACGGCGCAGGTCGCGGCCCCGCAGAAGCCTTCACGCTCCTGGGTGCCGTACGTGGTGGGCGGACTCGTGCTGACGCTCGGCGCGGGCGCGGTCATCGTCCAGCGCCAGCTCCAGGGCACGATGACGGTGGAGACCTTCGACGCGGGCCTGCCCATCGTGGTGGCCGAGCCCTTCGACGCGGGCATCGAGGACGCGGGCGTGGACGCCGGAGTAGACGCGGGCCCGGTGATGGGCATCCTGGACCTCACCGTGGAGCCGCGCGTGGAGGTCACGCTCAACAACGCACTGCTGGGCCGCACGCCGCTGTCCGCGTCGCTGCCGCCGGGCAAGCACCTGCTGACCTTCACCAACGGCGCGCTCGGCATCTCCGTGTCGCGCACCGTGACGGTGGCCCCCACGGGCCGCTCCGCCTACCAGTTCTTCCTCAACAAGGCCTTCATCAACGTGCGCGGCCCCGCCGGAGCCAACGTCTCCGTCGACGGCAAGCCCGTGGGCACGGTCCCCGTGGAGGAGCTGGACGTCTACGAGGGCTACCACCGCATCAACGTCAACGTGGGCCCCTCACACTGGCAGAAGACCTTCACCATCGAGCCCGGCCAGCGCGTCAACTTCGACGTGGACTTCCAGGAGCCGCAGGAGGCCGCGGAGGAGTAGGCCTCGCACGCGGCATCGGTCCACGCCGCCCGTGGATTCAGAAGCCCAGCAAACCTCACCGGGTTGCTGGGCTTTCTCTTGCCCACGTCCCCTCATTTCTGACGCGAGAATATCGCCATGCATTTCCGCGCTTGCATCGGACTCCTACTCTTCCTTTCGGCGTGCGCCACGTCGACGCCGGACTCCGGCACACGCGGAACGCGGAGCCAGAGACGCACCCACCTCCAGCGGGCGGCGAAGCTGCCCTGGACTGACGGTGGGAGGTGCGTGGTCCGCGAGGCGGCCCAATTTTGGCCGGTTCTGATGGAGAAGTGCTATCGAACGCTTGACCATGACCGGCTCGAGTTCCACGACACCACGGGAAGATGCGCGGTCGCCTCCGCAGACGCCGCGGCCGTAGGAATCGGCTTCTGCGTACTGGCGGCTCCTGAGATTGCCGTGGGAGCCGTGATCGTACTTGGCGTGGTGGTGGTCGGCGTCGCCATCAAAGAGGCGCTGGACGCATATGAACTTCGCCACGCCTACCCCGAGGAAGCTGGGACCTCGCGAGGAACGAAGGTGGCATCCCGGGAAGCTGAAGCCCAACGCAAGCCCAAGCTGAAGCCCAAGCCATCAGGGCAGGACTGGTTTCCTCCGGTGCCACCAGGGCCTCTAGATCGCGTGCGCCACCCGGAGTGCAAGCCTCGAAGGGTCAACCACCGTGGCGGCAACGACCCACACAACAAATGCGCCGACAAAATTCCGAACAACAGTTTCCCCGGTTGGGATGTGTTCGTGAATGGGAAGAACTTCGACGCGCTGCAGCTGGCTACACGCACGCTGTGGGAGGTCAAAACTGACAACTTTGATACCTACAGTGACTTTCTCAAGGGACGGGTGCTCAGTGATCAGGTGGCGAAGATGCGGAGCGAGCGCGAAATCGCGCGGGCCTGCGGATTTGATTTCCGGGTGGGCGTGCGCAGCGAAGCACACAAGGAAGCGCTGGGAGAACAAGCCCCGGATCTCAGTGATCTAATCGTCGTCATGGACTGGTGCTGAGATGGCAGCCAAGCGGAAAGTGGCCCTCATCGTGTATGCCCCTGCGCTCGTGGGCGACGACAGCCGCCCTGTGGCGGTGGTTCATGGGATGGAGCGTGTATTCCCTGGCTTGCACCTGGATTGGAGGGTTGCCGAAGACGGGCGCCCCATTGCATTGCCGCAGCGTGACGCGTGGCTCGCAGAAGGGACCAGGGCCGGGGGTTTCTCTCTCGTGTGCAATGGCAACGAGAGCCATCCCGTGATGATTTACGGGTTGGAACTACCAGCGGCCAGTTCGCCCGGCGGTCAGGCACAACTTGAGGTCCATGCGCAAATGCCAGCGGACGCGGCAGGACTCACGGTGGTGGCAGATGTGTTGGAGGCCGTGGCGGAAAGTGCACGCGCATCGTGGGGGCACGCGACACCGTCGAGCGCGGGGGGGGAGATCGCGCGTCAGACGAAGAATTGGGCGGCGAATCCGCAGCCTCCGCCCCGAGGGCTTCCAGCGCTGAAGCTCCCAGAGAAGATCCGCTCGCCTGAGATCCCGCATCGCCTCGGTTGGCTGAACTACTGGTCGGTCGCTGCCGCAGAGGCCATCGGGTTTCCGGACCCTGCTCGCGACGTCGAGCTGCTCTCACGGGCGCGGCGCACGGCATCGGGCGGCTGGGTCGTGCAGCTCACCGACGCGCCGCTCGACCTGGACAACCCAGCCCACCTGGACGCACTCTTTCGGGCCTATGAGCGGTTCCCGGAGATTGGCGGACGTGCAAAACATTGATCCGACTCAGGGCCAGACACGCCGCTTTGGTTACCGTGCGGTGGGGGTCTTCGCTCTTCTTGCGCTGTGTATGTTCGGTTGCCGGGAAGCAGCTCCCGCCATGACCGCGCTGCTCATTCATCCCTCCGTTGCGGGTCATGAACTCTGGCTTGCCTCCCAGTACAAGGCCACGACGCGCGAGCACGGCTGGCTGGTCATTCCGGCTTCAGGTGCCCACGAAACCCGCGAGCCGATCCAGATCGCTGTCGACATTGTCGCGAGCCCCGCCCCGGATGATGGGGTGACCGAGCGCGTGGGCGCACGACGGCTGCGGCGCTCGGTAGAAACCTCCGAGGGCGGCTCCAGTGGGGAGGCCGTGACCCTGACCTATGTTGAAGCTTTGGGAGCATCTTACGTCCGCTACCGACAGGTTCGCTTCGCCGACGGCCTGGCCCCGCACTTCGAGTTGGACGAACTGATCCGCCGACAGGGGCTTTCGGTGGTGAAGCCCTCTTCAGGCCAGACGCCCTTTTGAACGAGGGCTCACGGCCGGTTCTTCACCAGCAGGAGCGATTCGTCGTCACGGGCAGGCCGGACGTGGACTCCCAGGAGGCCGCGGAGCAGTAGGCGCCGGTTGGCGGGACGCCTCCACGACGGGGCTCGGGGATGAACAGCCCCCCGAGCCCTGGATCAAGCGATGGCAGCGTGCGCGGCTCCTGAAATCGAGGCCCGCCGAAATTCGGACGGGCTCATGTCATCGACTGACGACTCCAACGTATAAGTCGATCATGAACCTGCTTCTGAACCTGTTGTGGATCATCTTCGGCGGAGGGCTGGTGCTCTGCCTCGAGTACCTGCTCGGTGGGCTGGTGCTCTGCCTTACCCTCGTCGGCATCCCGTTCGGCGTGCAGTGCTTCAAGATGGCCGGTCTCGCGCTGATGCCCTTCGGCAAGGACATCGAGGATCTTCCCAGCGCAGGCGCGATGAGCTTCGGGCTCAACATCGTCTGGGCACTCTTCGCTGGAATCTGGATCTTCCTCACCAACGTCGTCATCGGCGTCAGCCTGGCGCTGACGATCATCGGCATTCCGTTCGCGCTGCAGCACCTCAAGCTCGGAATGGTCGCGTTCGCTCCATTCGGCAAGCGCATTCGAGGCTGAACGTCTCCACCCGGCTCCCGCCGCGTGAGGACGCGGCGGGGACGGTCGCCCTCGAAGCATCTCGCAGGAGGCTGGGTCGACGGAGCGCGTGGGTGCACGGCCGCTCACGTACGCCAACACCCGCCGCCTGCCTCCACAACGAATTTCCGGCTCAGGCGGATCTCGTGCGCAGCCGGCCTTCGTAATCACGCTTGCCGAGCGGTACACCGCGCGAGCGGAGGATGTCGTAGGCAGTGACGGCGTGGAAATGGAAGTTCGGCAGGGAGAACGAGAGAATGAACGTCTCCGACGTGAAAGCGAGCCTCCGCGGCCCGATCTGAAGGTCCAGGTCCTTGCCCGCGCATGAGTCGATCTCGTCGGGCGTGAACGCCTCCAGCGCCACTTCCGCTTTGCCGATCATCGCTTGCAGGTCGGCGAAAGGGACGGGTCCAACCAAGGCCGGCGGGGCGAACACACCGGTCTTGAGGGCTTCCACCCCCCACACGGAATGGTGCCAGGTGGCTTCGACCTGAAAGTGGAAGGGCGCCATGTCGTCGAAAAGGCGCGCGTTCACGAAGTCGTCGGGATCAGCCCCCGTCTCAGCGCAGTGCCTGGCCGCGCGGTCGAGAAAGCCTGCGACGGCCCTCACGGTCTGCAGGAAGGTGGGCACGCTGAGGTCGTAGAGTGATGTCGGCATCGGCTTTCCCTCTCATCCTGGCACTCGCGTTTCCGCCTTTTCAGCATGTGCCCGAACGACCATGACAGCAAGCAGAGCATAGGAAGGACAGGAGCTCTCCTGGGCGTAGCGGGTGGGAGCAGAGCGGGAGGTGAGGGACGCTGACGGGGAGCCCATGAGCCGCACGCCGAGCCGGCGCAAAAGCCTTTTCAGCAGCCCGGACCAGTCCAAACGGGGTGTGCGCTCCTCCCTCGGATTCTCCACCGTCGCGGCAAAGGCAGGGCTCTCCTCTTCCAACCCAGGTTCCGCCCTTGCTTGAGGGAGCTTTGGGTCGATTGGGAGATTTTGCTGTCTCGCAGCGGCGCCAACTGCAAGCTCACGCGCATCCGGCAACTTGTGCTGAAGGACGATTGACGTCCCGCTCCCCGGCGGACGCCGCGTTAGGCACAATCGCGTGAAGCCGACCGTGAACACTACGAGAGCTTAATACTACTTGATCAGATGCGTGACGGTCCTCGAGGAGGAGCGCGAGCGCCGAGTCTGCGGAGGCACAGCGGGCAATGGCCGAGGCGGCGCAGTAGCAGATGCTGAAGCCGCCGACGCACCTGGGGCAG
>NZ_RAWC01000269.1:0-10994 GCF_003611685.1 Corallococcus sp. CA049B
CCACCCTTCCCTCCCCTGGAGAGTCGCACCATGGCTGACCGACGACACACCGAGCGAAAGGGCCTCTCCCTGGGCGCGCTGGCCGCCGGGGTGGGGGCCGTCGTGGGGCTGAAGCGCGCGCTGCGTCCGCGCTACAGCTTCCAGGGCAAGACGGTCGTCATCACCGGAGGCTCCCGGGGGCTGGGACTGGTGATGGCGCGCATGCTCCTGAAGGAGGGCGCGCGCGTGGCCATCTGCGGACGCGACGTCGAGTCGCTCCAGCGCGCCCACGCGGACCTGGAGCGCCTGGGCGGAGAGGTGCTCACCCTGCGCTGCGACGTGCGCGACCAGGTGCAGGTGGACGCGATGGTGGGCGCCGTCCACGAGCACTGGGGCGTGGTGGACGTGCTCATCAACAACGCGGGCGTCATCATGGTGGGCCCGCTGGAGTCCATGACGCTGGAGGACTTCGAGGAGGCGGTGGACGTCCACCTGTGGGGGCCGCTGTACACGACGCTCGCGGTGGCGCCGGCCATGAAGGCGCGCGGCGAGGGCCGCATCGTCAACGTGGCCTCCATGGGCGGCAAGCTGAGCATCCCGCACCTGGTGCCGTACTCCGCGAGCAAGTTCGCGCTGGTGGGCCTGTCGGACGGGCTGCGCACGGAGCTGGCCCAGGACGGCATCCGCGTGACCACGGCGTGCCCGTCCCTCATCCGCACCGGCAGCCCGCGCAACGCGAGCTTCAAGGGCGACCACGAGAAGGAGTACGCGTGGTTCCACGTGAGCAACTCGATGATGGGCGTGTCCATGAGCGCCGAGCGCGTGGCGCGCAAAATCATCGAGGCGTGCCGCCGGGGTGACGCGGAGGCGCTGGTGGGCATGCCCGCGAAGCTGGGCGCGGTGGGCCGGGCCCTGGCGCCCAACCTCACCGCGCGCGTGCTGGACGCCGTCAACCGGCTCCTGCCCCAGGACAGCACCCCGGAGCGCCACAAGGGCAGCGAGAGCGAGACGCCCCTCACCCGCTCCTGGCTCACGGAGATGAGCCGCCGCGCGGCGGAGCGCAACAACGAGAACGAGGTGTCCCTGCACTGACGCGAAGGGACACCCCGGTGGACGGCCGCTACGCCTTGCCGTCCATCTCCGCCAGCTCCATGCGCCAGTGGCCGCGGTGCTCGTAGGCCTGCGCCAGCTGGTCGTTGAGCGCGGTGAGCATCTTCACGTTCCCGTCCTGCTCGTAGCCCTTGAGGGACTCCGCGCAGGCGGGCACGCGTGAGAGGAACGTCCTCAGCGCGTCCAGGCTCAATTCCTTCACATACATCCCGTACCCCAGCTTCTCCAGATAGAGGGCATTGAGCACCTGTTCGAACTGGCCTCCCACGGGGATGCTGAGCAGCGGCTTGTGCAGGTACACCGCTTCACTCATCAGCGTGTAGCCGCCGCCCGCGACCACCGCGCGCGCGGTGCGCAAATCGTCGATGAAGCCCGCCTCGCTGAAGGGCCGGTAGGTGAGGTTGCCGTCCACCACGTCCTCCTTGAGGTCGCGGCGCAGGCCGTACACGCGGCACGGCACGCCGGACTGCTTGAGGATTTCGGGCAGGTGCGTGTTCGTCGTCGCCGTCTGGTACACGAGCAGGTGCTCACCGGCCTCCGGCTTCGCCGCCAGGATTTCCGGCCGGAGGATGGACGGCGCCAGCGTGGTGCGGCGCTTGCGCACGGGCGGGTAGAAGAACGTCGTGGCGAGGTAGTGGAAGGCCCCGGGCAGCTTCGCCTTCACGATGGCGCGCGTGGCCTCGAAGCTCTCTTCATGGCCCGCGAGCAGCGCCGGGTCGTGCGTGCAGCGGTTGATGATCTGCATGTTGTCCACGCTGATGACGGGCAACATGTGGCGCTTCGCGAACAGGTAGCTGAACGTCTCGAAGTCGCTCACCACCACGTCCGGCTTGAAGCCCTCCACCAGGTCGAAGTACTGGCGCACGTTCTGCGGCCAGCCCGTCACGGCGCCCTGCAGGTTCTGCAGCACCGTCTGCCACTTCTTCACCGAGTTGCCTTCGTAGGCGATGGTCAGCCCCCAGATGCCGTGCACGTTCTGGAAGCGCTGGGCCAGGTAGTGCTGCGCCCGCCCGGACACCACGATGTGGACCTCGTGTTCCTTCGTCAGCGCCTCCAGCAGCACGCGCGAGCGCGTGGCGTGGCCCATCCCTTCGCCGACGACCCCATACAGGATTCGCATGGTCCGGAAGCATACGCCCGGGACACCCTCCCCTGTCCCTTCCGGCCCGGGACGGTGCTACGCCTCCCGGTCCATGACCTCCCTGCCCTCGCCACGGGGTGCCTCCGTCCTGCGCGCCGCGGCGTTCGGGGGCATCGCCGGCCTCATGCTGGGCGGCGTGGGGCTGCTCGGGCTGGGCGTGAGGGCCCTCTTCGCCCCCGCCGACTGCGCGAAGCTGTCCCCCCAGGAGTGCCAGCTCCTCCATGAGACGGACCGCGACCTGGGCCGCGTGCAGACGCTCTCCGGCGGGGCGCTCGTCGCCCTGGGCGCCGCCCTCTTCGCCCTCACCCGCCCGCGTCCACCCGAGGACGGCGATGCCCCCAGCGCTTGAGAGCCCGAGACTTCGCCGCGCCGCGCCAGCAGCCAGGCAGATTGTGCCTGAAGGTCATTTTCGCGCGCGGGGTAGGTCAACTAATTACTACTGGCCCGGCCATTAGGTTTGAGGGTAGGAGACGGCCCATGCAGCTCGAATCGTTGAAGATGTTCTGTGACGTGGTCGAGACGGGTTCGTTCTCCCGCGCGGCGCAGCTCAATCACGTGACCCAGTCGGCGGTGAGCCAGCAGATCCGCGCGCTGGAGAACCGCTACGAGCAGAAGCTGCTCTCGCGCAGCGCGCGGCAGGTGACGCCCACGCCCGCGGGCGAGCGCCTGTTCCGGGGCTGCAAGGAAATCCTGGCGCGCTTCGCGGAGGTGGAGCAGGAGATCCGCGAGCAGGCCACGGAGGTCCAGGGCGCGACCACCGTGTCCACCATCTACTCGGTGGGTCTGCACGAGCTGAACGTGGTGCAGAAGCAGCTCCTGAAGACGCACCCCAAGGTCAACATGCGCCTGAACTACCGGCGCAATGATCAGGTCTACGACGACGTGATTCTGGGCGCCGCGGAGATTGGCATCGTGGCCTATCCGCAGCCGCGCGCGGGCGTGGACATCCTGCCGTTCCGCGACGACAAGCTGGCGGTGGTCTGCGCGCCCAACCACCCGTTCGCCAGCAAGGCGAAGGTGAGCGTCACCGCGCTGTCGGGCGTGCCCTTCATCGCCTTCGACCGGGAGGCCCCCACGCGCAAGGCCCTGGACCGCCTGTTCCGCGAGAAGAACATCGACATCAATCCGGTGATGGAGATGGACAACGTGGAGACCATCAAGCGCGCGGTGGAGATGGGCCTGGGCGTGGCCATCCTCCCGCTCGCCACGGCCCACGCCGAAATCAAGAACAGCTCGCTGGTGGCGAAGCCCTTCGCGGAGGGGCCGGTGTCGCGCCCCATTGGCCTGCTCATCCGCAAGGGCAAGTACCTGGACCGCGCGTCCGCCGCGGTGCTGGAGGCCTTCAAGCAGGCCGCCCTGATTCCGCAGGACGACTGAAGGCCCCCCGCGGCGCTTCAGTAGAGCTTGCGCAGCCGGGCCGCGAAGAAGCCGTCGTAGCCCTCCGGCCCGGGCAGCGTGCGCAGCCAGGCCTGGGCGAGCGGCAGCTTGAGGCCGGGCAGCACGGGCGGCTCGGCCGTCCACTCCGGGTGGCTGCGCAGGAACATGTCCACCTGGTCCTGCCCCTCCTGCGGCTCCGGCGTGCAGACGGCGTAGACGAGCAGGCCGCCCGCCGGCACCGCCTCCTGGCAGTTCTCCAGGATGCGCCGCTGGAGCGTCGCCAGCCGGGCCACGTCCTCCTCCTTGCGGCGGTATCGCAGCTCCGGGTGCCGGCGCAGCGTGCCCAGCCCGGAGCACGGCGCGTCCACCACCAGCGCGTGGAACTCGCCCCAGCTCTCGGGGAACGGCTCGGTCGCGTCGTGCGCGTAGGCCTTCAGGCGCCCGGACAGCCCCAGGCGGTGGGCCTCGGCTTCAATCTTCCGCAGCTTGTTGGCGTGCAGGTCCACCGCGACGACGTCGTGGGTCTCCGCCTGATGGCAGGCCTTGCCGCCCGGCGCCGCGCACGCGTCCAGCACGCGCGCCGTCTCCGGGATGGCGCCGTAGACGCCCACCAGCTGCGCGGCCTCGTCCTGCACCTGCCACAGCCCTTCCGAGTAGCCGTACACGTCCTCCACGCGGCCCACGGGCGGCAGGACGATGCCCACGGGCGAGGACTCCGTGGCGCGCGCCTCCACGCCCACCTCCTTCAGCTGCGCGAGCAGCGCGTCGCGCGTCACCTTGGCGCTGTTGGCGCGGATGACGACGGCGGGCGGCGTGTTGTTGGCGACGAGCATCGCCTCCGCGCGCTCGCGGCCGAACTGGCGGATCCACCGCTCCACCAGCCAGCGCGGGTGGCTCTCGCGCACGGACAGGTACTCCACCGGGTCCTTCTGGGAGGGCAGCGGCGGCGAGGGCAGCTCGGACAGCTTGCGCAGGATGGCGTTGGTGAAGCCCGCCGCGCGCCCGAGCCCCACGTCCTTGAGGGCCTGGACCGTCTCCGCCACCGCGGCGCGCGCGGGCACGCGGGTGTGGAAGAGCTGGTAGGCGCCCACGCGCAGGGCGGCCAGGACCTTGTCCTCCAGCGCGTCCAGCTTGCGGTCCGCGAAGCGGGTGATGGCGTAGTCCAGCGCGAGCTGCCGGCGGGTGGCGCCGTAGGTCAGCTCGGTGACGAGCGCCGCGTCGCGAGGGTCCTTCGGCGGCGTCTCCGACAGGACCGTGTCCAGCACCACGTTGAGGTAGGCATCCGTGGCGCGCACGCGCGACAGGATGTTGATGGCGAGGATACGGGCGTTCATCCTTCTTCCAGCCGGGTCATCAGGTCCACCAGTTGCGTGTCCGTCAGCCGCGTCGCGGGCAGATGGGACAGGGTGAGGCTCTGGAGGCTGTCCTCCAAGAGCTCGCGGTGGCCGCTCTCCGCCGGCTCACCACGCTGGACCTGCTGATACTTCGCGCGGGCCCAGGTGGCCAGCTCCGCTTCACTGAGCCGTCCGGCCAGCCGGTCCGCGATCTTCTGGCGCACGAGCGCCCGGGTGAGCAGGTCCGACGCGGGCGTGGCGCCGCCCTTCGCCGCGCGGCCCAGCGTCTTGCCCGGCTTGCCGTCCGTCTTCACGACCGTGGGCACGGACTTGCGGCCCAGCGTCTTCAGCGGGCCCCCGGCCTCCGCCGTGCGCCGCAGCGAGCGCGCGGGCGTGGCCAGCGGCGTGGGCTCCGGCGCGTCGTCCCTCTTGAGCGGGTGCACGCGGCCCACCAGCTTGGGCTTCGGACGGGAATCGCCGTCCTCCGGCCCGGCGCCCTTCTTGCGGCGGCCCAGCGACTTCACCGGCCCGGGGATGGCGGGGTGGAAGATGCCGCTCGCGAAGGTCTCCAGCGCCTGGATGTACGGGTCGAAGCCGTGCAGCCCCAGCACCTGCATGGCGCACGCTTCGGCCACCACGGACTCGCGCGCGGGCGGCTTGAGCAGCACCTCGATGGCGGGCAGCCCCACCGCCTCCAGCGCCTCCTTCAGCGCGTAGGACGTGAAGTACCCCGCGGGGTTGATGAGGATGCCCTCCACGTTCTTGCGCTCGGCGTGGATCGTGTCGATGAGGACGCCCTCGTGGTTGGACTGGACAAGGGTCAGCGTCAGTCCCAGCTCCTTCGCCTTCGCGCGCAGGGCCGCGTCGAGGTCCGTCAGGCGGCCCCCCGCGATGTCCTCGCGCTCACCCAGGAGGTTGAGGTTCGGTCCGTGCAACACCAGCAGCTTCATGCCCATCCGTGAGACTCCATCACGCTAGGATTCCACATGGCGCTCGGGGGCGCGCTCACGACGTGAACGGCTGACTGCCCGGCTGCAATCTGTTTCCGGAGAGGAAGTCCGCCGCGCGCATCACCCGCTTGCCCTCTGGCTGGACCTCCAGGAAGACGACCGAGCCCTCGCCACAGGCGACCTCGATGCCCTCCGGCCCCGCGGACAGCACCGTGCCGGGCGCGCCCCTCCCCTCCGCGGCCCGCATCCGGTGCACCTTGAAGACCTTGCCTCCCAGGAGCGTGTACGCGCCGGGCCACGGCGTGAAGGCGCGCAGGCGGCGGTCCAGCTCCACCGCGGGCTTCGTGAAGTCCAGCTTGCCGTTCTCCTTGTCGATGATGGGCGCCAGCACCATGCCCTCGGAGGGCTGGGGCTGGGGCGTCAGCTCACCGTTCAGGTAGCGCGGCAGGGACTCGCGCAGGATGTCGCCGCCCAGCGCGGACAGCTTCGCGTGCAGCGTGGCGCTCGTCTCATCCGGCGCGATGGGCAGCCGCTTCATCGCCAGCACGGGGCCGGTGTCCAGGCCTTCATCCATCACCATCAGCGACACGCCCGTCTCGCTGTCGCCATGTTCAATCGCCCACTGGATGGGCGCGGCGCCCCGGAAGCGCGGCAGCAGCGACGCGTGCACGTTCACGCAGCCCTTCACCGGAAGCGCCAGCAGGTCCTTGGGCAAGATCTTGCCGTAGGCCGTCACCACGCAGACGTCGGGGGCGTACTGGCGCAGCTCCTCGGAGAACGGCGGCGTGCGCAGCTTCTGCGGCTGGAGCACGGGGATGCCCTTCTCCAGCGCGCGCTCCTTCACGGGCGGCGCGGTGACGGCGTTGCCCCGGCCCTTGGGCTTGTCCGGCTGGGTGACGACGGCCACGACGTCGCCCACGTCGAAGCAGGCCTCCAGCGAGGCCACGGCGAACTCGGGCGTACCCATGAAGACGATGCGGGGTCGGCTGCTCATGTGAGGGAAGTCTCGTGTGGAAGAAGGAATGGGGTCAGGCCACGGACTTGAAGGCGGCGGGCGGCGCGGAGGTGTCCACCGCCTGGCGCTTGCGCGCGCGCAGCGCCTCCAGCGTGGACAGGGCCTCGCGCGCCTCCGGGGTGGTGGCCACGTCCTTGAGCACGTCCAGGGCCTTCTCCAGCGCCAGCGCTTCGTCCGCCTCGCGCTGGCGGATGCGGTCCACCGCTTCGCTGAAGCGCGCGAAGAAGGCGCGCAGCTCGTCCTTGCGCCGCAGGGGGCGCAGGCGCGGATAGCGGCCCGCCGCGAGCGCCGCGACGTAGAGGCTCATCACGTGGACGGGGCCCGCCACACGGTGCGTGAAGAGCAGCCCGAACAACCCGAGCGCGACGCCCAGGCCCACGGTGGCCACGCCGGTGAGCCACCAGAGCGTCTCCACGCCGGACAGGCCCTCTTCGGCGGACATGCGGTGCACCTGCTGCGCGAGCACGCCGAACAGCAACATGCTCCCGGCGCCGATGCCGGTGAGCAGCAGGATGTATTTGAGCTGGAATTCTCGGTCGAGCAGGTACGTCCGGCGGATGATGGTCGGACGCGACGCGTTACGACTGTCTTCGGCATGGGGCATGTCGTTGACCAGCGTACCCCAGGAGGTGGGGGAGGTTTGCGTCCTTCGTGTGGACAGGTCTACACCCGACGAAAGCCCAGACGTTCGGACGTAAAGGAGCCCCATGTCCCGCTCATTCGTCGCCCTGTCCCTGGCCGTTTCCTGCCTCGCCCTGGGGGGTTGCAAGAAGGAGGACCCCAAGACGCCGGAGTACTGGCAGTCCAGTCTGGAGGGGGCGAAGCGCCCCGACGACAAGGTGCGAGTGATTGAGTCGCTGCGCACGTCGGGCAACGTGAACGAACAGTTCCTGCCCTTCCTGCACGCGCGGCTGTCCTCGGAGCGCCGGCCGGAGGTGAAGGCGGCGGTGGCCCGGACGCTGGGGGACCTGCACCACCCCACGTCGCTGGAGCCGCTGACGGCGGCGCTGGACCCCGGGGCCTCGGACGTGCCGGCGCAGCAGGTGAACAAGGCGGTGGTGGGCGCGCTGGGGCGGATTGGGGATGCGCGCGCGGTGCCGTCGCTGGTGCCGCTCCTGCGCAGCAAGGACAACTACACGCGCATCGAGGCCATCCAGGTGCTGGGCGCGATGAAGGCGAAGCCGGCGGTGGAGCCGCTCATCCAGCTGGCGACGGACGAGGCCGCGGAGCCGTTCCTCAACAAGAAGGCCATCGAGGCGCTGGGGCAGATTGGGGATCCGCGCGCGGTGCCGGCGCTGATGCGCACGCTGACGAAGGAGCGCCGGGGCGTGTCCTTCTACGTGGAGAGCAGCTTCGCGCTGTTCCAGTTGGGCGCGCCCGCGGCGGACGCGCTGTTGCCGGTGCTGGAGGGCAAGGACGCGGAGCTGCTCACGTGGGCGAAGGCGCAGGGGGTGAACCCCGCCAGCTACCCGATGAAGGCCGCGCAGGTGCTGGGCGACCTCCGGGAGAAGCGCGCGGTGCCCACGCTGCTGAAGCAGCTGTCGTTCACGCATTCGGATCCGCAGATTCAAGCGCTGGTGCGGATGCAGGCGGCGGACGCGCTCGGGAGGATGCGCGCGCAGGAGGCGGTGAAGCCGCTGGCGGGGCTCGTGGGCGAGCCGGACGCGACGGTGCGCGACGCGTACGTGCGGGCGCTGACGCTGCTGGGCAGCCGGGACGCGCTCCCCGCGCTGGAGAAGGCGGCGGGCACGGGCGACTGGTATTCGCGGGAGATCGCCGTGAAGGGCATCGCGATGCTGGGGGATGCGCGGGAGCAGCCGGTGCTCGCGAAGCTGGCGGCGGCGGAGCCCGCGCGCACGGCGGCGGACTGCCAGGAGACGGGCGAGGACGGGTGCCAGGACGCCGCGGCGCTGGGCAAGAAGCGCGCGGAGCAGCTCCAGGGTTATGGCGCCGTGCTCGAAGCGGCGCAGGCGTGCAGTGGCAACGCGGGCTGCTGGTCGCAGCGGCTGCCCAAGGCGGACGCGGTGCTGTTGCAGCGCGCGGCGCTGGAGCTGGGGCGCTCCGGGGCGGCGGACCAGGGCCCGACGCTGGCGTCCCGGCTCACCGAGCGCGACACCGAGGCGCGCGCCACGGTCATCCAGGCGGTGGACTGGCTGGCGGACGCGCCCGGCGCGGCGAAGAAGCTGCGCGAGGCGTCCCTGCCCGCGCTGAAGAAGCAGCTGGAGGACGAGAAGGGCAACTCCCACTTCGTGCGCGTGAACGAGGACCTGCGCCGGCTGATGGTCAAGCTGGAGCGGGCGTAGCCCCATCCTCCGAGGCACGCAGCGCGGGCGGCATCCGCTCCACCGCATGGTGGAGCACGCCCAGCTGACGCACCAGCCGCGACAGCTGCGTGCGCGCCAGCGCGTCCGTGCCCTCCAGGCCAGGCGCCTCGCGCTCGAGCGCTGACGGCACGCGGCGCGCCACCAGCGCCGAGGACAGCTCCTCCAGCGCGTCCGTCGCGTAGCGCACCACCGGTCCCAGGTCCGAGCCCTGATGCCATGTGCGGCTCGCCGCCAGCGCCGTCACGGCCGCGGTGAAGCGGCGCGCGTACGCAATCAACGCCATCCCCGGCTCCAGCTCCTTCGCCGGCCCCTTCCACTCACTCAGCAAGCGCTGGAACGACGCCTCCGCGGACAACAGCGCCACGCCCACCTTGCGCCGGGCCTCTCGCAGCGCCGCCTCCGTGGGCACCGGCGTCCGCGACACCTCGCGCAGGTAGCCCTGGTCCGCCTTCAGCACGCGGGCCACCGCCTCCGCGAAGCGCGCGTGCTCGGGGCTTGGCCAGAGCAGCCGGATGCCCACCAGCGCCAGCGCGCCGCCCATCAGCGTGTTGAGGATGCGCACCCCCGCGAGCCGCCAGTCCCCCGTTTGGATCTCCGCGAGCAGCACCAGCGCCGGCACCAGCAGCACCTGGTACACCGTGAAGTTCAGCGGCCTCACGCTCACCGACACGCAGACCAGCAGCACGATGGCCGCGAGCATCAGCCACTGCGCCGGCAGCACGTGCACCAGCCCCATGGCCAACACGCTGCCCACGAACGTGCCCGCCACACGCTGAAGCCCCTTCTCCGTGGTGAGCCCCGAGTACGGCTGCAACACCACGATCACCGTGATGGTCACCCAGTACCCGTGATTGAGCCCCAGCCCCTCCGCCAGCGCCGTCGCCACCGTCGCCATGAGCCCCAGCCGCAGCGCGTGCCGGAAGACCACCGACTCCGGCGTCAGGTGGTCGCGCAGCACCTTCCACCCCGAGCGCCCGCGCCCCGGCTCCAACCCCAGCGGCTTCGTGTCCCGCTCCGGCAGCGGCTCGCTGCTCTCCAGCCGGGACGCCACGTCCAGCGCCACCGCGCTGTACTCCCGCAGCCGCCCCAGGAGCCCCGCCACGTGCGAGTACTGCGAGCGCGCCGGCTCCGGCAGCCCTCCGTCCGCCTGGAGCACCCGCGTCACCCGCTCCGCGTCCCACGACGTGCGCGCCGGCACCGTGCCCCGCACCAGCGAACCCACCACGCCCCGCAGGTCCACCGCCAACGCGCCCAGCGCGTGCTGCGCCTCGATGCGGGCCGCGCGGCACGCGCCCTGGCGCGGCGCCTCGTCCAGCGCCTCCGACATGGCCGTGAGCAGGAGCGACAGCGCGTCCGCGTCCTCCAGCAACACCAGCAGGTGCTCGCCCCGGCCGCTCTCCTCCTGCCGTCCCTGGCGCGTGGCCCCCAGCATCGCGCGCGCGGTCTCCAGCGACTGCCGCATGCGCGCGGCCCGCTGCACCGCCTCCCACGTCCCCACCCGAGAGGGCCCCTCCATGGGCCAGCCCGCGACCGCGTCCGCGACGTCCGCCAGCTCGTCGTAACAGGCCGCGATGGCCAGCCGCGCGGGGCGGTAGGGCCGGAGCGGCCAGAGCACCAGCGCCAGGAACATGGACCACAGGCCGCCCGCGATGAAGTACGCCGCCTGCATCAGCGCCGCTTCCGGTCCTCGCTGCGGCAGGGCCAGCGACACCACGAACAGGTTCGCCAACAGCATGCCCACGATGCCCGGCGTGTCCCCGAAGC
>NZ_RAWC01000026.1:0-62732 GCF_003611685.1 Corallococcus sp. CA049B
CCCCCAGCATCGTCGCGATTCCCCGGCCCGCGCCCCGCGTCGCTCCCGCGACCAGGGCCACCTGTCCTTCGAGTGGCTTCATGTCAGTGCTCCCCTTTCACGCGCCACCCTGCATCCCCAATCCTGACAACCCCTGTCATGATTGCCGGCCCAGGCTGAACTTCTCCCGAACCCCAGAGGGCCCATGCGCGCGGATCGCCTCGTCCACCTGTTGATGCGCCTCCAGGCCCGCCCTCGCAGCACCGTGGGCGAGCTGGCGCGCGAGCTCCAGGTCTCCAGCCGCACCGTGCACCGGGACCTGGACGCCCTCTCCACCGCGGGCGTCCCCGTCTACGCCACCCGCGGCGCCGCGGGCGGCGTGGCGCTGATGGAGGGCTGGCGCACGCAGCTCACCGGCCTCACCCGCCCGGAGCTCCAGGCCCTGGCCACGGTGGGCGCCCCGGGAGCCCTGGACGACCTGGGCCTGTCCGGGCCGCTGCGCACGGGCCTGGTGAAGCTGGCCGCCGCCCTCCCCGCCCTCCAGCAGCCCGCGCTGGAGCACGCGCGCCAGCGGCTGCACGTGGACGCCTCCGGCTGGTTCACCGGCCGCGAGCCCCTGCCGCACCTGGGCAAGCTGCGCGACGCCGCCTGGCAGGACCGCCGCGTGTCGCTGAGCTACCAGGACTTCGACGGCGCCCGCTCCCGCCGGACGGTGGACCCCTACGGGCTCGTGATCAAGGCGGACCGCTGGTACCTGGTCGCGGGGACGGACAAGGGCCCGCGCGTCTTCCGGGGCGGGCGCATTGGCGACGTGAGGATGCGCCCCCAGGGCTTCACCCGCCCCCAGGGCTTCGACCTGCCCGTGTTCTGGAAGGACTGGTGCGCGAAGTTCGCCACCGAGCGCCCCCGCTACGACGTCACGCTCTCCTGCACGCAGGAGGGGGAAGCGGCGCTGCGGAGGATGCGTCCCCCGGCCGACGGTGAGCGCATCGACAAAGCGCCCGCGGCACGCGGTGGGAAGCGGAAGGTGACGCTGGACTTCGAGCGGGAGGCCATCGCGGTCTCCCAGCTGTGCGAAATCGGGGCGGGCGTGGAGGTGCTCGCCCCGGAGCCGCTGCGCCAACGGCTGGCCGCGCTGGCGGCCTCACTGGTGGCGCTCTACGGCGGGCCCGGCCAGACGAGGCCGGGCCGCCGCATCCGCTAGAAGTGCAGCGGGTGACCCAGCGTGGCCTCGGCGCCCTCGTGCATGATCTCCGAGAGCGTCGGGTGCGCGTGGATGGTGTGGGCCAGCTCCTCGGTGGTGATCTCCAGCTTCATCGCGACACAGGCCTCGGCGAGCAGCTCCGTGGCGTGCGGCCCGATGATGTGGATGCCCAGCACCTCGTCGTACTTCTTGTCGGAGACGATCTTGATGAGGCCGACCGACTCGTTGGAGATGGCCGACTTGGTCACGGCGGCGAAGGGGGCGTTGCCCACCTTCACGTCGTAGCCGCGCTCCTTGGCCTTCTTCTCCGTGAGGCCCACGGACGCGACCTCCGGGTAGCAGTACGTGGCGGACGGCGTGAGGTCGTAGTTGATGGGCGCGGGGTTCTTCCCGGCGATGTGCTCCACCACCATCACGCACTCGGCGCTGGCCATGTGCGCCAGCATCGGCGTGGGGATGACGTCACCGATGGCGTAGACGTTGGGCTCGCTGGTGCGGCACAGCGTGTCCACCTTGATGAAGCCGCGGTCCACCTGGATGGACGTCTTGTTGAGGCCCACGTCCTCCGTGACGGGCGAGCGGCCCACCGCGGACAGGAGGATTTCGGCCTCCAGCGTCTTCGTCTCGCTGCCCACGGACATGGTGACGCGCACGCCGTCGGCGGTGTGCTCCACCTTCTCCACCTTCGCGCCCGTGTGAACGTCGATCTTGCGCTTCTTGAAGACCTTCTCCAGCTCCTTGGAGATGTCCGCGTCCTCGATGGGCAGCAGCGCGGGCATGTACTCCACGATGGCCGTCTGGCTGCCCACGTGGTTGAACACGGAGGCGAACTCGCAGCCCACCGCGCCCGCGCCCAGGACGATGATGCTCTTGGGGATGCGATCGATGGTCAGGATGGAGTCACTGTTCATCACCCGCTTGTGGTCCACCGCCACGTTCGGCAGGGACTTGGGCACGGAGCCCGTGGCGATGATGATGTTCTTCGTCTCCAGGGTCTGCTTGGAGCCGTCCTCCGCCGTGACCTCCACCTTGCCCTTGCCGGCGATGCGGCCGTGGCCCTTCACCACGGTGATCTTGTTCTTCTTCATCAGGAAGTCGATGCCGTTGGCACCCTTCGTGACGACCTTGTCCTTGTGCTTCTGGGCGTTGGCCCAGTTCACGGTCGGGTTCGCCACATCGATGCCGAAGTCGGACGACTCCTTGATGTGGTGGAAGAGCGACGCCGTCCACAGGAGCGACTTGGTGGGGATGCAGCCGCGGTGCAGACACGTGCCACCCAGGCGCTTGTCCTTTTCGATGATGGCCGTCTTCAGCCCGAGCTGGGCCGCGCGGATGGCGCCCACATAGCCGCCAGGACCCGAGCCGATGATCACCACGTCGAAAGTCTCAGCCACACACGCCTCCGGTCATTTTTGCGGATGGAACTCGCGGGCGCTGATAACCCCCGGTCCCGGTTGGAATCAAGGAGTTTGCTCGTGCGTCGCTTCCCGCTCCACACGCTTCTCTTGATGCTAGTAGCGCTGCTGGCGTTCGCGCGCCTCTATTACGTGTCGCATCAAGCCCCGCCCGCTCCGGCCCCCGGGAAGGCGCCGGCCGCGGCCCCTGTGAAGATCACCCCGCCTGACCTGGGCCCCGCCGCGTGCCGGGGCCTGGACGCCGTCCTGGGGGACCTCCTCCAGAGCGACGGTGGCACCGGAGGGGACGCGGGCACGGCCTGGAGTGACGCACGCCGCCAGCTCGGCGACTGCCCCACCCCACCCGCCGCCGCCTGCGCCCGGGGCCCTGCGCTGGCCTCCCGCGCGCCCCTCACGGCGAAGGACGACCTGCCCCGCGAGCTGCTCGCCACCCTGTGCGAGCGGTGTGCGCCCGCGGACAATCCCTGCGGCCGGGCCGTGACACAGGCGTTGCGGGAGGCCGCGCGCCGGGGGAACCCGCCCCTCCAGGAGGCAAGCTGGAGCCTGGAGCACGCAGGCCCCGCCCTGGGCGCGGCCTGCCAGGAGCTCGCGCGCCAGGCCGTGGGTCCCGCGGCCGTGACGGGGGCGGTGGTGGAGCCACAGCTGATGGCGCTCACGGAGGCGCTGGCGCCCACGTGCGTGAAGACGGGGCAGCTGCCCGCGCCGCTCCTGAACGCGGCGGCGGTGCAGCAGGCCCAGCGGGCGCCCATGCTGGCGACGCTGAACACTGCGGGCTCGGTGGAGACGAAGCCCATCGATCCGGATCAGCCGACGGGGCCCGGGGACGCGTTCCGCGCGTTCGACGGAGATGAGCTGTCGGGGGTGAAGCTGCCCATGGCGGACGCGGGCACGGGCTCGGACGGCGTGCTGCGGCTGGGGTACGCGCCGTCGCTGAAGTACGTGGTGTCCTTCCAGGTGCGGGCCACGGGGCCGGGCTCCCTGCGGGCACACGTCCGCGCGCCGGACGGCGTGGGGCACGCGCAGCCGGGGGGCGAGGGCTTCTTCGTGGATCCCACCGTCTGCCGCTTCCACGGCACGGGCAGGTGGGAGATCTGCAAGCCCGGAGTCCCCCTGCTCGACGTGGACGCGGTGAGCGTCCTTCCGGAGCGGCCGGGGGTGGAGCTGAAGGAGCTGGAGATCATCGGCGCCCGGTAGACACGGGCGCCATCACGCACGCGGCGTCGGAGGGGCTCCGACGTCGCCCGCGTGGGTCTCAGGCGATGAGGCCGCGGTCGCGCGCCTGACGGAAGATGCCGGACGCGTCCTTCTTCAGGGCGGTGGACACGTCCTTGACGATGGCGTCCGCCGACTTGGCGACCGACAGGTAGTTGTCGAACGTGCGCGTGAGGATGAGCACGCCCGAGATGATGACTCGCTGCAGGTTGTGCTGCAGGTCCGTGCCCTCGTACACGAGCCAGGACTGCTCACAGTAGCGGCGGCCCTCGGCGACCATCTGGTTCAGGTGCGCGCGCTCGGTCGCGTCGGGAACCTTCGCCTTGGGGCTGATGGACGCGATGTAGAGCACGTTCTGCCCCAGCCGCTGCGTCGCGTCCTCCATCTGCGCCATGATGGCCTGGACGTCATCCTTCGTCGGCGGGTTGTGCCAGCGCGAGAACAAGACGCGGTCGATGAGTTCGGATTGGTACGTGGCAGACACGAAGCCTCCGGGATGCGAACGCTGATGACGACGGGGCCGCTTCGTCGGGCACGGCCCGTGTCGCAGGGCGGAATCTGTACCAGGATCACAGAGGCGGTTGAAGAGTAGCGGACACACGCCTGCACCTTTGGGGCGCCTGTGTGCCAGCCACGCTGTGAGGATGCAGTGCAGCTGGACAACTCCGCCTGGGTCGAAACCGACACGCCAGACTATCCAGGGAATTCAGGGCGGCTTCGGTCGCGCGCGGGCTGCGAGGACGGTCTTCACGTCGTCCAGGGTCACGCCCAGGGCGCGCACCGCGACGAGCGCGTGGAAGAGCACGTCGGCGGCCTCTTCCGCGGCCCGGTGCGTGTCCGCGTCCGCGCAGGCGGTGACGAGCTCCGCCGCCTCCTCCCCCACCTTCTTCAGGCGCAGGTTCCGGTCCTCCAGGAGGCGCCGGGTGTAGCTGGGCCTCGAGCCTTCTGACTGAAGTCCGGCCGCGCGTGCGGCGAGCGTCGCGTCCAGGTGCGCGAGCGCGTCCCAGCGGCCCTCGCCGAAGCACGTCTCCTCGCCGGTGTGGCAGGCGGGGCCGGCCTTGCGCACGCGCGCGAGCACCGCGTCGCCGTCGCAGTCCGCGGTGAGGGAGACGACCTTCTGGGTGTTCCCGCTGGTGGCGCCCTTGTGCCAGAGGCCGCGCGTGCGCGAGCGGTAGTGCATCTCTCCCGTGGCGAGCGTGCGCTCCAGCGCCTCGCGGTCGGCGTGCGCCACCATCAGCACGTCGCCGGTGCTCGCGTCCTGCGCCACCACCGTCACCAGCCCCTGGCCCTTGTCGAAGTTCAGCTTGGAGAGCTCCAGCGTCATGGCTGGACTCCCGCGCGCAGCACCTCGCGCACGCGCTTGGACAGCGCCGCGTTGGTGGCGATGCCGTCACCGCCGAAGGCCGTGCGAGCGCCCTTCCAGTCGGTGAAGACGCCGCCCGCCTCCTCGATGATGGGCTGCAGGGCCGCCGCATCCCAGGGCGACAGGCCTTCGTCCACCATGACCTCCGCGCGGCCAGTGGCCACGAGGAGGTAGCCGTAGCAGTCCCCCCACGTGCGGGAGAGGGACGCCTGCCGGGACAGTTCCTTCCAGGCCGCGCCCTTCGCGGGGTTCTGGAGGAAGCGATCATCCGTGACGAGCACCACGGCCTGCGCCAGCGAGTCCTGCTCCGACACGCGCGCCGCGGAGCCGTTCCAGAAGCAGCCCAGGCCCGGGGACGCGACGACCAGCTCATTCACGGCTGGGAAGTAGGCCGCGCCCGCGAGGATGTTCTCCCCTTCCGCCACCGCGACCAGCGTGCCCCACAGCGGCACGCCCCGGATGAACGTCTTCGTGCCGTCGATGGGATCCAATATCCACCGGCGCTTCGCGCCCGGCCGGGACTCGCCGAACTCCTCGCCCAGGATGCCGTCCTGGGGGAAGCGCGCCTCCAGCCATTCGCGAGCGGTCCACTCGGCGGTGCGGTCCGCCACCGTCACGGGCGTGCCGTCGCTCTTGGTGTCCACGGCGATGCCGCGCCGGAAGAAGTCCAGCGCCACGTCACCGGCCTTGCGCGCCACGTCGGCGGCGGCCTCCATCAAGTCTCGCGGGTCCGCGTTCATGTCGTGCTCCGGATGGAGATGCCGTTGTCGTTCAAGAGGGACTTCAAGGCGCCCACCGTGGTGAGTCCGTCGTGGAGGATGCCGGCGACGAGCGCCGCGTCCGCCGCGCCCAGGGTCAGGGCATCGCGCACGTGCTCCGCGCGGCCCGCGCCTCCAGAGGCGATGACGGGCACGTCCACGGCCTCCGCCACCGCGCGGGTCAGGTCCAGATCGTAGCCCGTGCGCGCCCCGTCCCGGTCGATGCTGGTGAGCAGCACCTCGCCCGCGCCGCGCCGGACGCACTCCTTCGCCCAGGCCACGGCGTCCAGGTCGGTGGGCCGCCGGCCGCCGTGCGTGTAGACGCGGTAGCGGTCCCCCTCGCGCTTCGCGTCGATGCTGGCCACCACGCACTGGGCGCCGAAGCGCTCCGCGCAGCCGGTGAGCAGCTCCGGCGTGGCCACGGCCGCGGAGTTGATGCTCACCTTGTCCGCGCCGGCCCTCAGCGCGCGGCCCACGTCGTCCACGGTGCGCACGCCTCCGCCCACCGTGAGCGGGATGAAGAGGCGCTCCGCGGTGCGCTGGACCAGGTCCCACAGCGTCTGGCGCTCCTCGGTGCTCGCGGAGATGTCCAGGAAGGTCACCTCGTCGGCGCCCGCCTCCTCATAGCGCTGCGCCAATTCCACGGGGTCGCCCACGTCGCGCAGGCCCTCGAACTGGACTCCCTTCACCACGCGTCCGCTCTTCACGTCCAGGCAGACGATGATCCGTCGGCGGAGCATCACTTCACCTCCAGGGAGACACTGCCCTTCATGCTGAAGACGACGCCGGAGTCCACCATCGCGTCGCGCAGCGCGAGCCCCAGCGCCTTGAAGGCCGCCTCGGTGAGGTGGTGGCTGTCCTTGCCGCGCAGCACGCGCAGGTGGAGCGTGATGCGCGCGTGCTCGCAGAAGGAGCGCATCCAGTGCTCGTACAGCCGGTTCTTCAGCGGGCCCCGGTAGTAGAAGCGCCCGCCCGCGTCCAGGCACGCCTGCACCAGGGCGTCATCCATGGGCAGGGTGCGCTCCCCGTAGCGCGCGGCGGTGGCGGGGATGACGCGCTGGACGGCGGTGCCCAGGGTGATGGCCACGTCCTCCATCAGGTGGTGGCGCAGATCTCCGCGAGCGCGCAGGGTCAGGTCCAGCCCCGCGTAGCGCGCGAACGTGGCGAGCATGTGATCAAAGAACTTGAGGCCCGTGTCCACCCGGGCCACGCCGGTTCCGCGCGCCAGCTCCACCGTGATCTGGGTCTCCTTCGTTTCGCGGACGACCGTGGTGACCGTGCTCATTGCGTGAACTCCCGCGCGACCGCGCGCGCATCCAACCGACCTGTGTACAGCGCCATGCCCACCACCGCTCCGTATGCGCCCACCTTCGCCAGCGAGCGCAGGTCCTCGATCGTCGTCACGCCGCCGGAGGCGTAGAGCCGGTGCCGGCTCGAACGGGCCACCTCCTCCATCAAGGGCAGGTCCACGCCGCCCAGCTGCCCCTCCTTGTGCACCGCCGTGACGAGCATCCCGCCCAGCGGCAAAGGCTCCAGCGCGGACAGCACGTCACGGATGTCGCGCGCGCTGCCGGACGTCCAGCCGCGCGTCACGACCTCGCGGCCCTTCACGTCCGCGGCGACCACCACGCGGCCGGGGAAGCGCTCCGCGACCTCGGTGAGCCAGGCCAGGTCCTCGATGGCGCGGGTCCCCACGACGACCGAGGACGCCCCGCCCGCGAGCACCGCCTCCACGCGCGAGGCCTCACGGACACCGCCGCCCACCGTGAACGTGAGGCCCGGGGCATGCGACACCAGCCGGGCCACCACGTCCGCGTTGGAGCCCTTGCCCAGCGCCGCGTCCAGGTCCACGACATGGAACGTGCGGAAGCCCAGCGCGAGCCACTGCTTCAAGGCCTCCAGCGGATCCTTCACACGCACGCGCTCCTCTTCGTAGGAGCCCCCCACGAGCTGCACGCACGCCCCTTCCCGAAGGTCGATGGCCGGGATGGCGATCATGAGGACACCTCCTGGAGGAAGGCCTGCACGAAGCGCACGCCCGCGTGGGAGGACTTCTCCGGGTGGAACTGCACGCCCAGCACGTCTCCGCGCCGCACGGAGGCGGGGAACCGGTCGCCCTCGTGGGTGGTCCAGCCCACCACTTCGCGCGCATCCACGGCGCGGCAGACGAAGCTGTGCGCGTAGTACACGGTGGACAACCGCGCGGACTGGAGCGCCTCGTCCTCCTCCACGTCGTTCCAGCCAATCTGCGGGACGTGCCGCGCGGCCAGCCGCGTCACCCGGCCCGGGAAGTAGCCGAGTCCCTGCCCTGCCCCCTCGTCGCTCTCCTCGAAGAGCAGCTGCATGCCCAGGCAGATGCCCAGGCACGGCAGGCCGGCATCCAGCGCCTTGCGCATCGCCTCGCGTCCCGGAGCAAGCCGCGCCGCCGCCGAGCCGAACGCGCCCACGCCGGGGAGCACCAGGACGTCGGTATCCAGCGCGCGCAGCGGATCCTCCTGCACGCGCACGTCCGCGCCGGGCGTGGTGGCCAGCGCCTTGATCAGCGAGTGCAGGTTGCCCGCGCCATAGTCGAACAGGGTCACCCGCATCACAGCACCTCCTTCAAGGCCTTCAGCGCCGAAGCCATCATGGGCCAGGGACCGCAGCCGATGCGCAGCGCATCGCCCACGCCCGTGAGCCCTTCGAATACCCGCACGTTCACGTTGCGCTCCCGCAGCGCCTCGCCCACCCGCCGTGCTTCCGGCACGGGGACGAGGAGGAAGTTTCCTTCCGAAGGGAGCGGCTCCAGCCCCAGCGCCTTCAAGGCGCCGCGCAGCCGCTCGCGGTTCTCCACCGCCTCCGCCGCGCAGGCCTCCATCCACGCGACGTCATCCGTGAGCGCGGCCACCGCCACGGCCTCGCCCAGCGCCGTGTGCTTGTAGGGCCCGCGGGCCTTCTCCACCTCCGCCACCAGCGACGGGGCCCCGGCGCCCCACCCCACCCGCAGGCCCGCGAGTCCGAACGCCTTGGACATCGTGCGCGTCACCAGCACGTTGGGCCGCGTCCGCGCCAGGCCGAGGAGGTCCCCGCCCCGCGTGAACTCCACATAGGCCTGATCAATGACCACCACCCCCGGAGCGGAGTCCACCAGCCGCTCCACCGCCGCGCGCGAGGCCACCGTGCCGGTGGGGTTGTTCGGCGTGCACACGTAGATGACCTTCGCTCCCGTGGCGAGCAGGCCGTCCACGTCCAGGTCATGGTCCGCGCGCATAGGCACGGGCACCGGCTTGAGCGCGCTCAACCGGGCATACATGGGCACCATCACGAACGTGGGATCCGGAAAGGCCACTGCATCCCCGGGCTCCAGGAAGGCCCGCAGCGCGCAGTCGATGACGTCGTCCGAGCCGCAGCCCGTCGTCACGTTCTCCACCGCGACGCCCGCGTACGTGGCCACGGCGCGCTTCAGGTCCGGCGCATAGCTTGCGGGATATCGCGCCAGCCGAAGGAAGCCCTCCTCCCGCAGCACGCGCTCCGCGGACGGCGGCGCGCCGAAGAGGTTGGTGTTGTCGCTCAGGTCCACCCGGCACGGCTTCTTCGCCGGGGAGTACAAGGGGATGTCCCGGTACGTCTCACGAAATGGAATCACGGCACCCTCCAGGCCCGGGCCGCGGCCGCGTGAGCGAAGAGGCCCTCGCTGTCCGCCAACGTCCCCACGTCGTCCGCCATCGCCGCCGCAGCTTCCGGTGTCACGCGTTGCCACGTGGTCCACCGGTAGAAGTCCAGCACGCTCAAGCCCGAGTACGCCCGGGCCAGTCCCGCCGTGGGCAGCACGTGGTTGGCACCGGTGAGGTAGTCACCGAAGGCCACCGACGCGCGCTGTCCCACGAACACCGTGCCCGCATTGCGAACCCGCGCCAGGTCCTCCGAGGGCTTCGCCGTCGCGAGCAGCAGGTGCTCTGGAGCGAACTCCGCGACGAAGGGCCACGCCTCCTCCAGCGAGTCGATGCGCAGCACCGCGCCCCTGCTCCCCAGCGCGGACAGGACGATGTCGCCGCGCCGGGCGACGCGGGCCTGCTCCTCCACCGCGTCCCGCACCGCCTGCGCCAGCGGAGCGCCCACCACCAGCGCCACGCAGCAGGCCTCGGGGTCGTGCTCCGCCTGGGCCAGCAGCTCACGCGCCACGGCGTCCGGACGGGCGCTCGCGTCGGCGACCACCAGGATTTCGCTCGGGCCCGCGGGCGCGTCGATGGCGACGGCGTCCACCACCTGGAGCTTCGCGGCCGCCACGTACGCGTTGCCCGGTCCAACGATGCGATCCACGCGGGGAACGCTCTGGGTGCCGTAGGCCAGCGCGGCCACCGCGCCCGCGCCTCCCAAGGCGAAGACGCGGTCCGCCCCCGCGAGCGCCGCCGCCGCGAGCACGCCCGCGCTCGGAAGGCCGTCCGGCCCTGGCGGAGAGCAGACGATGACTTCGCCCACGCCCGCGACCTTCGCTGGGACCACGCCCATTAGCACGCTGCTGGGGTACACCGCCCGGCCGCCAGGGGCGTAAACACCGACGCGGCTCAGCGGATCCGGCCGGCGGCCCACGGTGACTCCGGGCTCCGTCTCCACCTCCAGGGCCTGGGGCCGCTGCGCCTCATGCGCCCGGGCGATGTTGCGAGCCGCGCGGCTCAGCGCCTCGCGCACGCCGGAGGGAATCGACTCCAGCGCCGCGCTCCACCGTTCACGTGGCACCTCCAGGGCCGCCAACTCCACGCGGTCGAACTCCCGAGCGAAGTCGAAGAGGGCCCGGTCGCCCTCCGCGCGGACCCGGGCGATGAGCGCCTGGACGCGGGAGGCCACCAGCGCATCTGACTCGCCCGTGCGCGCCAGCAACCTCCTCCGCGCGTCGGGCTCCAGCGAGGACAACGCTCCCTGGTACTTGAGGACCGGGGCGCTCATGCCATCAACCTCTCGATGCGCGTGACGAGGATGCCCTGCCCGCCCAGCGCCTTCAGCGCGTTGACCGTGCGGTAGAGGTTCCGCGACGAGACCACCGCGTGCACCGCGACGAAGTGGCCCCCGTTCATCACGTCCACCACCGTGGGGCCGTTGAGGCCGGGCAGCACCTCGCGCACCTGCTCCAGGGACGTCTTCGGGACGTTGGCCATCAGGTAGCGCCGCCCGCGCGCCGCCAGCACCGACCCCAGCGCCTGCGTCAGTTCCTCCAACGCGCGCCGCGCCTCCGAGTCATTGCGCGGATACGCCACCAGCCGGGCGCTCGACTCCAGCACGGTGGCCACCTCCCTCAGGCCATTCATCTTCAACGTGGACCCCGTGGACGTGAGGTCCACCACGATGTCCGCGATGCCCAGGTGCGGAGCGATCTCCGCCGCGCCGCTCACCGGCACCACCGTCACCTTCTGCCCTCGCTGCTGGAAGAAGGCCTGCGTCAGCCGGGGGAAGCAGGAGGCCACCCGCATCCCCTCCTTCACGTCCTCCACGCGGGAGATGCCGCTCTCATCGCGCGCGGCCACCACCAACCGGCAGCGGCCGAACTCCAGGTCCATCAGCGGCTCCAGCTCGCGCCCGGCCTCGTTCACCAGGTCCCAGCCGGTGACGCCCGCCTGCGCGGCGCCGTCCGCGACGAACTCCGGGATGTCCTGGGCGCGGACGAAGATGGCTTCGAACTCGCCGCCCAGGGACGCGGTGAGGGCCCGCTCGCCCCGGGCGCGCACCTCCAGGCCCGCGTCGTTGAACAGCTCGCGCACTTCCTCGGACAGACGTCCTTTGTTGGGCAGGGCAATCTTCAACATGGGTGGGCTCGGGGGACTGCGGTGGCGGAAACGAAAAAAGGCCCGTCCTGGGGGGACGGGCCTTCGATCACTGCGGCATCTGCCGGAAGTGGGTGCGTTCTAGTGCGTCACCCAGGCATGCGCGCGGCGAACGGTCCCGTCATGGGCCGGCCGATGATGCGCATGGTGGTGATGCAGGGACGTGGAACGCACGGCCCTAGGGTTAACGACCGGAGGCCTCAACGTCAAGTCACCCCGGGTCATGGCCTGTCTTGAGGCTTGCAAACCCGTGCTCGCTTGAGCACAAGCGGCGCATGGCAACCTCCGACGTCCTCGTGGTGGGCGGTGGTGTGATGGGCTGTGGCATCGCGCTGAAACTCCGGCAGGCGGGCGCGCGCGTGACGGTGCTGGAGCGCTCCATCCCCGGCGCCGAGGCCTCCAGCGCCGCGGGCGGCATCCTCGCGCCCCAGTGGGAGTCCGAAGGACCCGGCCCCTTCTTCGAGCTGTGCCTGCGCAGCCGCGCCCTCTATGGAAGCTTCGCCGCGGAGCTGCGCGAGCTCTCCGGCGTGGACATCGCATACCGGCCGTGCGGCCTGCTTCGCGTCGCCTTCGACGAGTCGGATCTCCATCACGTGGAGTCCACCGTGGGCTGGCAGCACGGCATGGGGCTGCGCGCCGAGCTGCTCGACGGCCAGGCCGCGCGCGAGCTGGAACCCCACCTGTCCCCCGCCGCCGTGGGCGCCGCGCACTTCCCGGATGATCACCAGGTCGACAACCGGCTCCTCGTGCGCGCGCTCACCATGGCCGCCGCGCGCGTGGGAGCGGTGTTCAAGAGCGGCTACGTGCGCGGCGTGGTGCACGAGCACGGCCGCGCGGTGGGCGTGGACCTGGACGGCGAGGTGCTCCGCGCGGACGCCGTGGTGCTGGCGGCGGGCTCGTGGTCGTCCCTGGTCCAGGGTGCGGGCGTGTCGGCGCAGGCGGTGCGCCCGGCGCGCGGACAGATGGTGCAGTTGCAGACGCGGCTGCCCCTGCTGGAGCGGGTGGTGACGTCCGCGAAGGGCTACCTGGTGCCGCGCGCGGATGGGCGGATCATCGCCGGGAGCACCATGGAGCACGTGGGCTTCGACAAGCAGGTGACCGCGGCCGGGCTGGCGCGGATCCTCGACATGGCGCTGCAGCTGTGCCCGGACCTGGCCAGCGCGCCCATCACGGAGACCTGGGCCGGCTTCCGCCCCTGGACCCAGGACGCGCTGCCGTACATCGGAGAGGGCCCCTCGCCCGGCCTGTTCCTCGCCACCGGCCACTTCCGCAACGGCATCCTGCTCGCCCCCATCACCGCGAAGCTCGTCGCCCAGGCCGTGCTGGGGGAGAGGCCCTCGGTGGACCTCACCCCCTTCCGCTACGACCGGGGGACGATGGCGCGCGGTTGACGCGGCGTGCCTGCCCGCCCTACTCCGGAAGGCGGGGAATGCTCCAAGGACCGGAGACGTTCACTCCGGAGCCAGGGCTCGCACCCCGCCCTGGATGGCAGGGAGGCGAGGGGGTGATGATTTCTCGCACTCGTTCGCCTTTAATCCCTGGAAACCTCTAGAATCTTCTGCCGTGGAAGCCATCCCCCCCGCACCGCCCAGAATCCTGATCGTCGACGACGACGATTCCGTCCGCGACGTCATCTCCGTGCTCCTCCGTGAGGAGGGCTACAACTGCGTCGTGGCCAACGGCGCCGAGATGGCGCTCGACGTGGCGGGTGAAGAAGAGACGCCGCTCGTCATCAGCGACATGAAGATGCCGGGCCGCGACGGACTCTGGCTGCTGGAGAACCTGCGCGAGCGGCTGCCGGACACGTCCGTCATCATGCTCACCGGCTACGGCGACACCGAGTCCGCCGTGGACTGTCTGCGCCGGGGCGCGGTGGACTACCTGCTCAAGCCACCCAAGCTCACGGACCTCATCCGCGCCATCGAACGCGCGCTCGCCAAGCGCCGCATCGAGATGGCGCGCAAGCGCTACCAGAAGAAGCTCGAGGGCAAGGTGCGCGACCGCACCGCCGAGCTGCGCAGCGCGCTGCACAACATCGCGAACACGTACCAGAACACGCTGCTGGCGCTGGTGGCGGCCCTGGACGCGCGCGAGCACGAGACGAGCGACCACTCCCAGCGCGTGGTCAGCTACACCTCCGCCATCGCCACCCGCATGGGCATCCACGGCAAGGAGATGGAGGAGATCGGCCGCGGGGCGCTCTTGCACGACATCGGGAAGATCGGCGTGCCGGACGCGGTGCTGCTCAAGCCGGGCAAGCTCACCCCCGACGAGTGGCTGGAGATGCGGCGTCATCCGGAGATCGGCTTCCAGATGATCCAGAACATCCCCTTCCTCTCCACGCCGGCGGACATCGTCCTGTCGCACCAGGAGCGCTTCGACGGCGCGGGCTACCCCCGCAACCTCCAGCGCAACGAGATCCACATCGGCGCGCGCATCTTCGCGGTGGCGGACACCCTGGACGCGATGACGAGCGACCGGCCGTACCGCAAGGGCACGACGTTCGCGAACGCCATCCAGGAGATCAAGCGCTGCGCCAACACGCAGTTCGACCCCGAGGTCGTGAAGGCGTTCCTGGACATCGGCGAAGAGGGCCTCATCCGCATCAAGAAGGAGATGGCGGAGAAGAAGCTCAACCCGATGCAGGCCGCCGCGGACGCCGCCGAGTCCGAGGCCGAGCTGGCGCGGCTCACCGACCTGGACGACGAGCCGGACTCTCCGCCCGTGGGCCCCAGCGCCACGCCCATCGGCGCGCCGCCCGTCGCCATCCGCTCGGCGTCCGGGACCGAAGGCTGAGGCAGACCGCGGGAAGCGGTGCCTTTCCGCGCGGGGGTTGCTATCCATGAAGGCGGAAGGCCCCGCGATGACCGCCCCCCTGCCCGCTCCCAATCCGCTCGCCCCCCCGCTGTGTGACGCGCAGGGGCGGCGCATGACGTACCTGCGGCTGAGCGTCACGGACCGCTGCAACTTCCGCTGCACCTACTGCTCGCCGGCCTCCTGGGGCGGGAAGAAGGACCTGCTCGACGCGGGCGAGTTCGAGCGCATCGTCTCCGTCTTCGCGCGCATGGGCATCCGCCGCGTGCGCCTGACGGGCGGCGAGCCGCTCGCCCGGCCGGACATCCTCGACATCGCGAAGCGCATCGCCGCGGTGCCCGGCGTGGAGCACCTGGCCATCACCACCAACGCGAGCCGCCTGGAGTCACTGGCCGGGCCGCTGCGCGACGCGGGCGTCACCCAGCTCAACCTGAGCCTGGACACGCTGTCCGCGGAGGTGTTCCGGCGCATCTCCAAGCAGGGCGACTTCGCGGCGGTGCTGCGCGGCATCGACGCGGCGGCGGGCGCGGGCTTCCAGTCGCTGAAGCTCAACGTCGTGGTGATGCGGGGCATCAACGACGCGGAGGTGCCGGAGCTGGTGACGTACGCGCACGCGCGCGGCGTCACCCCGCGCTTCATCGAATTGATGCCCTTTGGCCAGGGCACGCCGGTGCCCACCGCGGAGCTGCTGGAGCGCCTGGCGGCCTCAGGCCGCGTCCTCACGGAGGAGCCACCCGAGGACACCACATCCCCCACGTCCGGCCCGGCGCGCTACTGGCGCACGGACAGCGGGCGCGTGGGGTTCATCTCGCCGCTGACGCAGAACTTCTGCGGGGGCTGCAACCGGGTGCGGGTGGCGTCCAACGGGGACCTGCGCAGCTGCCTGGGCGGCCGGGCGCAGGCGCCGCTGCATCAGCTCATCCGGGGCGGCGCGACGGACGAGGAGCTGGCCCTGGCCGTGCGCCGCGCGCTGGGGGAGAAGCCGGAGGGGCACCGTTTCACGGAGGCCGGAAACGGCGCCACGCTCCTGCCCATGATGGGCATTGGCGGCTGAGGGCTACTTCACCAGCCGGATGTTCACGGGGTAGCGGTACAGCTCGCCATCGTTGGCCTTCAAGCCGGCGATGACCGTGAAGACGATCGAGACGATCGCCACCAGGGGCGCCAGGACGAAGCCGATCACCGCGCACATCAGCACCGCGGAGATGGCCATCGCGATGAAGGTGGTGATCTGGAAGTTGAGCGACTCCACCGCGTGCGCGCGGACGAAGGACGACTCCTTGCCCTTGGTCAGCATCAGGAACAGCGGCACCGCCCAGCCCAGGAAGCCCGCGCCCACGACGACACCGGCGATGGAGCCCAGGTGGGCCAGCATCCCCATCGTCTTCTCATCCGACGTCGCCGTCGGCGAGCCGGTGATGAACGTGCCGAACTGCTGATCCTCGCGCTGACTCGGGTCCATGAAACGCCCTCCCAAATTGAATGGGGCGCGACGGGTGCGCCCGGATGAGCGCACCATGACATGGCGTGTCGGTCCCTGTCATCCAGCGGACAGGGGCCGAGCGTGCAGGCCCCCCGTCCACTGGCGCCCGTCAGCGGTACAGCTCGTGGCCCGCCTTCTTGAATTCCTCGCTCTTGTCCTTCATCCCCTGCTCCAGGGCCTGGGCTTCGTTGACGCCGACCTGGTCCGCGTAGTCGCGCACGTCCTGGGTGATCTTCATGGAGCAGAAGTGCGGGCCGCACATGGAGCAGAAGTGCGCGACCTTGGCGCCTTCGGCGGGGAGCGTCTCGTCGTGGAAGGCGCGGGCGCGCTCGGGGTCCAGGGACAGGTTGAACTGATCCTCCCAGCGGAACTCGAAGCGCGCCTTGGACAGGGCGTTGTCGCGGGCCTGCGCGCCCGGGTGGCCCTTGGCCAGGTCCGCGGCGTGGGCGGCGATCTTGTAGGTGATGACGCCCTCCTTCACGTCGTCACGGTCGGGCAGGCCCAGGTGCTCCTTGGGCGTCACGTAGCAGAGCATCGCCGTGCCGAACCAGCCGATCATCGCCGCGCCAATGCCGCTGGTGAAGTGATCGTAGCCGGGCGCGATGTCCGTGGTGAGGGGCCCCAGCGTGTAGAACGGCGCCTCGTGGCACACGGCGAGCTGCTTCGTCATGTTCTCCTGGATGAGGTGCATGGGGACGTGGCCGGGGCCTTCGATCATCACCTGCACGTCGTGCTTCCAGGCCACCTTCGTCAGCTCGCCCAGCGTCTCCAGCTCGCCGAACTGCGCGGCGTCGTTGGCGTCCGCGATGGAGCCGGGGCGCAGGCCGTCGCCCAGGCTGAAGCTGACGTCGTACGCCTTCATGATCTCGCAGATCTCCTCGAAGTGCGTGTAGAGGAAGTTCTCTTGGTGGTGGGCCAGGCACCACTTGGCGAGGATGGAGCCGCCGCGGCTGACGATGCCGGTGAGGCGCTTCGCGGTGAGCGGCACGTACTGGAGGCGCACGCCCGCGTGGATGGTGAAGTAGTCCACGCCCTGCTCGGCCTGTTCGATGAGGGTGTCACGGAAGATGGCCCAGGTGAGCTCCTCGGCCTTGCCGCCGACCTTCTCCAGCGCCTGGTAGATGGGCACGGTGCCGATGGGCACGGGCGCGTTGCGGAGGATCCACTCGCGCGTCTCGTGGATGTTGCGGCCGGTGGACAGGTCCATGACGGTGTCCGCGCCCCAGCGGATGGACCAGACCATCTTCTCCACCTCCTCCTCGATGGAGGACGTGACGGCGGAGTTGCCGATGTTGGCGTTGATCTTCACCAGGAAGTTGCGGCCGATGATCATCGGCTCCAGCTCCGGGTGGTTGATGTTGGCGGGGATGATGGCGCGGCCCCGGGCGATCTCCTCGCGCACGAACTCCGGCGTAATCACCCGCGGAATCGCGGCGCCCCAGGAGTGGCCGGGGTGCTGGGCGGCGAGTGAAGCGTCGAGCTTCTGGTTCTCGCGCACGGCGACGTATTCCATCTCCGGCGTGATGATGCCCTTGCGGGCGTAGTGCATCTGGCTGACGTTGGCGCCGGCCTTCGCGACGCGGGGCTTGCGGATGTGGCTGAAGCGCAGGCCGTTGAGGCGCGGGTCGGCTTCGCGGGCGCGGCCGTATTCGGACGTGATGCCATCCAACTCGTCCGTGTCGTTGCGGGCGCGGATCCAGTTCTCACGGACGGCGGGCAGGCCCCGGCGCAGGTCGATGTCAGCGGACGGGTCGGTGTAGGGGCCGCTGGAGTCGTAGACGTGGACGGGAGGGTTCGCGGTTTCAGGGCCGGAATGGCCGTGGTGGCGCGTGGGCGTCTGGGAAATCTCGCGCAGGGGGACGCGGAGGTCGGGGTGCAGCGACCCGGGCACGTAGACCTTGCGCGAGGCGGGAAGCGGGCCGCGGCTGATTCCCTCCAGCACCTTCCCATCGACCTTCAGGCTCTTGGACGCTCCACTCATCGGACATCTCCTCGTGAGAACGGACGGGAGACGGGACGGGAGCATGGAGCGCCCACACCGCTTCCCTCCGCCGGTACTAACCGGTTCAGGTTCAAAGGGATCGGACGCGGCCACACGTCCGTCTCAGCCCCCTTCCGGGGGCACCCCTAGCGACTGCGGAGCGGTGTAGCGCAGGGGCAAGCCCGCTTCAACCCGGGCGGAGGTGAGCCCGGGTCCAGTGGACGCACTGGTGGCCCTGTGGGGAGGCATCAACCATCGCCGGGCGGCTGCGCAGCTCTATGCTCAGCACCGTGAGAAGTCAGAGCAATCTCATCCAGTTGGGCCCGAACTCATCAGAGAAGGCTTGAGTCCATGACATTTGTCCTGCCCGTGACGGAGAACACCGAAAAGCCCTGGAACCTTCTCCAGACGAACCTGCCAGAAACCCAGGTCCAGTGCAGGATCGTCGACGGCCGCCCTGTTGTGTTCGGGCTCTATCTTGAGTGCACGCGAGTACCTGACGTGGTCCGGTATGTGCTCGACCTGACCGACAGTCCAACCGCACGGTTCTCGGTGCCATCGCCCCTTTTGCGTGGCTCCGCTGTTCCCATCAACGGCGATCAATTCGCAGGAGATGTGCGGGCGGATGACCACGCTGCAGAGCACAAACAGATTGTGCTGATCATCGAGTCACCGCACAGGCATGAATACACGTCCGCATTCACGCCCATTGCCCCTGCGCAGAAAACGACCGGAAGGAACATCTCTACTCACATCGTCTCGCTGCTCCATGACCATCAGCGACTTGGATTGCCGCCGGATCACTATGAGCTGCTGATTTGCAATCCGGTCCAGTTTCAAGCCTCCCTCTACGAGTTCCACCGACAAAGCCTCTATAAGAACGATGAGGCTCAGAGCCTGAGGGACACCACCTGGCGGACCTTGTATTACGGCCTGAATGAACGGGCTGGGTTCCTCAGCCGCCTCGACCGCTACGATCCCGCGGCCGTCATCGTTGCCTGTACGGCGAATCTCAAACAGGAGGTGCTGGGCGATGTCATTCGCTGGGCCTCATGCAGGATTCCCGTGGTGGAAGCCAGCTCCCATCCCAGCGCATGGCACAGCCGCAGCAAAGTTGCATTCCGGTGAGTCCAGGCTCAAAGCCTGGCGGTGATGTGCTCCTGCCGACGCGAGTCGAGGTTCGGACGGGTCGCCAGGGCGCGGCGCACCGCGGTCCCTGCCCAGTCGAGTTCCTCCTGCGACAGGTTCATGCCCAGCAGTTCGCTGCCCTTGTCGTGCTCGATGACGATGCCTCGGCCCCGGGAGACATGCGTCCGCGCGTCGCGCACGTCGATGTCCTGGATGCGTGACCTGGGCAGCCGCAGGACCTTCCGGGGCCTCCAGGGTCCATACCGCGTCGCCTCGATGCCTCGGGAAGAGGCGTTGATGGACCACCGGCTGGTGGCCTCCCTGGCGACCCACCACAAGAAGAAGGCACCGCAGGCGATGAAGAGGGAGCTCGCAATCACCATCACCTGCGAGGAGGCGGCCTGCGGGCCGAGGATCTGACGCAACTGCCTCAGCAAGAAGACGGGCCCGCCTACCGCGACGAGGACCGCGAAGGCTCCCTGCGCCGCGTAGGTGGGACGCCATCCACAGGGCGGCAGTTCCAGCGTCAGCCCCAGGGCGCCCTGCCGGAACTGAGTGCCGCTGCCATAGGGCAGGTTGGAAGGCACTCCTCCGTCAGCGGCGCTTCCTCCATGCGTATGCTCACCGAGCGGCTCTGCCCGCCTTCCACGCGGAGGCTCAGCCCGAGGAGCTTGGAGACCGCCTGCGCCAGCCCCAGCGCCTCCTCCCGGTTATCGATGTGGGAAAGGACGACGGCGACCGAGTTCCCCATCAACGTCACGAGGTAGACCTTCGGGCTGAAGGGGCCCGCCGTGGAGCCCTTGTCGCGCACGTAGAGCGCCACGGACGAAAATGGCTCCAGTGACTGCGGCTCTCCGCCGAAGGCCCCAGTAGCCCGTGTGACACCACAGCGTGCTCGTCTCCAGGCTCAGCAGCACCCACCACCGGGACATCAGGTAGTGCGCGGCCAGGACTCCCATGGCCAGCACTAGGAACCAGAGGCGCCACTCGTCGGAGAGGTAGCTCGTCGCGAGGGAAATCACCGGGAACGCCAGCGCCACCAGCAGCGCGCATCGCGCCAGCCACGCGTCCAGGGGATGGACTTCGTGCTGGAGGATCAGGAAGGGGCCGGAAATGGACCAGCGGTGGGAGTCACAACGCATCCGCCGCAGATGCATTCCCAGTAACCCCATGGCATCTTAGAACCCAAACCCACTTAGCCACCAAGAGAGCCCTATGACATCCCCAGAACTTCTGTCGCAGGTAAAAAAGGCAATCGCATTGAGCGGATACCCATTGGAACAGCGTGTTGGCCATGCACTCCAGAAGCGCGGCTGGATAACATTCCATTCGGTCACATACTACAACAACTCGCTGGAATCAGAGCGAGAGCTAGACATCCTCGCCTACAAACTAATAAATGAGCGACGAATCGAACTCCGCATTTCGTGCAAGCGAAGTGCAAACAAGCCCTGGGTGTTCTTCACTGAAGACGCGACAAAATACCCCAAACACGCTGATACACTAAAGACATTTCCCGTATCAGACAACCGAGAGAGGCACAAGTCTCTTCTCAAGGCACTGCAAAGCCTCTTGTTCTTCTCGCATAAACGCACTGCAATCAACTTTGCGGCTTTCCTGGGGAAGGACTTGGCGGAAAATGCACGCGCAATCGTGCGAGACGGCCTCATGTCGGCACTCTCTAGTATTTACGCAATGCTGAGCCCACACCGACTTCTTGCGGACGAACGAGGGACGGCTGTTTTTTTGCTTACTATTTTCGACGGAAACATGTTTGAGTCGTATTACGATCCCACAGCCGACGAAGACGTTGTCAAGCCAATTGACTACACCCAGTGGGATGTGCGCCATGCACTCGCCATGGATGGCCAATTGGTTCCAACGCCAAGCGGAGACACTGTCCCGTTGGGCGATGTGCTCTATTGGCTAGGAAGCATCTTTCGTATTGAGGTGGTGCGCTGGTCGTTTTTCGATGCTTACGTAAGTCAGATTGAAAGCGTTTTCGAAAAACTAAGTCCCACGGAAGCGGAGCTGCTCGGGAAATCTTGGTCACCCTTAAATTTCCCTAGAACCGTCGGCCCAGCTCCAACGTTCAAGAAATAGCAGCAGGTAGCGTCTGCCTCAAAGGGCGTCGAAGAACTTGAGCAGCATGACCCGGGGCTATTACTACGTGGTCACCTCCCTCGATGCCCTGTCGATTCTCCGAGGGAAATCTCCCTCGGGAAGCTCCCGAAGTGACTAGGTAGTATTGGGGCACATCCTCAATACGGCCTGGGGACTCCCGGAAGAACTTCAAGAAGGCGTCGAGCCTGGGTGCATCGTAGCTCAATGTCCGATTGATGTTCGCCGGGTGCCTACCAAGCAACAAGAACAACACTGCCTGTCGCTCCTGAAGCAACAACCGGGAGACGCTGCACGGAGTCTCTCCTGCGCTCCTTTGCCCTGTTTCCCGAGGGAGAAGCGGCCTCCGGACGCCTCCGGCCTTCCTTGCCTCAACGGGCTGGTACGGCGATTGAAGTGGGTCAGCCCAGCCACGGGTCGCGGCGGTAGCGGCGCGTCGTGGCAGGGGGAGCCCCTTTGGCGGGCACCTCCTTCACGTCTGTGAATGGAGGCAACACCATGCAGCGCAACACCAGGCGAGTCCTCTCGCGCGCGGGCACTTTGGTCGTGACCCTGGGGCTGATGTCCGGCTCCGTGGCCGTCGCGCAGGACAAGCCCACTTCGGAAAATCCGTCGAACATTCCTCCCAGCCGCGTCATCGCGGGCCGGCCCCTGCACTCGCCTCCGAAGATGAACGCGGCGGATGCTCGCAAGAGCGTCAATGCCTTCATCACCTGGGCCGGTGAGTCCGTGGTGGAAGAGCAGAGCACCGCGCGCCGGGCGCTGGCCTCCGCCGCGAAGCAGCCGGAGCTCGTCCAGGCCTTCATGGAGGAGATCCTCGCGGCCCACGAGTCCGGCGACACCAGCCGCGCGCTCGTCGGCCTGGGCCTGCTGGGAGAGATGCGGACCTACGACGGCGCGAAGTTCCTCGTGGAGTTCGTCCACAGGCCCCTGCCCACCAAGGGCACCGTCATCGAAGGCGAGCTCCAGGAAGAGGCCCAGTTGGCGCGCCTGCAGGCCAAGGCCATCGCGGGCGTCGCGTATCTGCGCAACGAGGAGTTCGACCGCGAGGTGACGTACCAGGCCGGCAACCACTCCTCCGTCATCGTCCGCGCGGAGGCCATCAGCGCGTACCTCTGGAACCGCGGAGACTCGCTGGAGGCTCGCAAGGCATTGGAGCCGTTCGTCCGCAAGGAGGAGCGGATGTACCTGGACCGCGTCCGGCGCGTCACCGGCGAAGGCGCGGATGCCTTCAACCGCAAGCTCACCGCCTACCTGAAGGCCCACCCGGAAGTGCAGGCGCCGGATCCCGTGCGCAAGGACCCGCGCCCGCCCGAGGAGAAGCCCAACACCTTCGACGTGACCCCTCCGAAGTTCTGACCTTCCCTCACGACCTGAGGAGCGAGAACGCCCATGAATCTCAAGCAAGGCATTGCCCTGATGTCGTCCGTCCTGGCCTTCGGTCTGGCCACCGAAGCCGGCGCCGTCTGCACCCAGACGGCCGCGAGCCAGGCGGACCGGGACCTCTGGAACACCCACGGCTGCTGGCAGGACTTCTTCCTCTGGCAGTACAAGGCCTACGGCCTGCGCTCCGGAGACTGGAGCAACCGCGGCTGGAATGCCGCCTGCAACGTCAACCTGGAGTTCCCCAAGCACTGGAACGCGTCCTACCTGCTGACGTACGGCATGGAGGATGACTGGAACCAGTCCTTCCACGGCACCGAGGACTACCGGGCGACGGCGGAGGCGCGCAGCAGCAACTTCCACGACAGCCTCTACCACAGCATCACCGACCGCACGGACGTCTTCGGGACCTTCACGCCCCGCTTCTGGCCGTGGGACACGGACCGCGTGGAGACCGCGTGCCCCCTCTACAACCCGACCGTCAGCAACTCCAACCCGGGCTCTCGCGCGGGTGACTACATGCACGAGGGCTGGCACGCCTACTTCGACAAGTACAACTTCGACAACGGCAACACCGGCGGCCACCGCCCCGGCCCGCAGGGCGCGTGCACCATCAACGGCTGCGACTACTTCTACTTCCACGGCATCTCCAAGTATGTCTTTGGCGCCATGTGGGAGAACAATGGCACCGCCAGCCGGTTCCACTCGCCCAACCAGGTGCAGGTGGAGTTCCTCTGCGATGTGGCGGATCAATCCCAATGGTGGATTCCGCTGAGCGTGAGGCAGACTGCCGCTTCGGATGCCAATGCCCGCGCCGCGTCTCGCTTCATCAACGGCCCGGGGTACACCTGCGGCAGCCCTCGCCCCTGGTAGCTGGAAGGAAATGACAGATGGCGCATTCGGAGCGTGACGCCGCGAAGCCGTTTCGGATGCGCCTGATGTCGAGCCTGGCCCTCCTGTCGCTGGTCTGCTGTTCGAGTCCGCGGAAGCAGACCGGGACGGAGGGCCCAGAGCAGGGCACCTGGACGCCCCTGCCCTCGGGCGCGCCCCTGGCCACGGGGCTCCAGGTGGCGAGTGTCTTCGATGGCCAGAATGTCCTTCTCTGGGGTGGGCTGGGCGGCTGCACCGTCAACGGCGTCTGCGGTGGCGGGGCCCGGTTCAACCTGGAGGCGAAGACCTGGACGCCCCTGTCGACCCAGGGGGCACCGTCCGCGCGCACCCTGCACTCGGCGGTGTGGACCGGCGAGAAGATGATCGTCTGGGGTGGACTCGGCTGTGGGAGCCCCCTGGGCCCCTGCGGCGACGGCGCGACCTATGACCCGGCCACCGACACCTGGAGCGCCATCACGTCCCAGGACGCGCCCTCTCCGCGCGGGGGACACACGGCCACCTGGACCGGTGAGGTGATGGTGGTGTGGGGGGGCCAGGATCTCCAGCAGGGGCGCGTGTTCGGGGACGGGGCCCGCTACCACGTCGATGCGGGCCTCTGGACGACCCTGAACCTCGTCGAGGCCCCTGTGGGGCGCCGCTACCACTCCGCGGTGTGGACCGGTGAGCTCAGCGGCGAGGTGCTCTATTGGGGCGGAAACGGCGGCGGTGGCACCGTGGACGTGGCCCTGGCGGACGGCTCGAGCTACGGCCCCTTCGAGGGCCACTGGCTGGCGATGCCGACCGAAGGGGCACCCAAGGGCCGCTGGGCGCACACGGCTGTGTGGACCGGCGCGAAGATGATCATCTGGGGCGGGATCGGCTGCGGCGGCGACACGCAGGGCCCGCCGGTCTATTGCGAGCAGGGCGCCACGTTCGATCCGGTGGACCGGAAGTGGTCACCCGTCTCCGCCAGGGGCGCGCCCTCACCTCGCACCGGGCACTCCGCGGTGTGGACCGGCTCGAAGATGGTCATCTGGGGTGGCGCGTCGCCGAAGTGCGGCTCCGGCGGCGGCGCCTGCTCGGACGGCGCAGCCTACGACCCGGAGACGGACACGTGGGCGCCGCTGCGCACTGAAGGCGCCCCTTCCGCACGGTCCGGGCACGTGGGCGTGTGGACGGGCAACGCCCTCTTCATCTGGGGAGGGATGGGGGGCGGCGGCGCGGAAGCCCCCCTGTCGGATGGCGCCCTGTGGGTGCCGTGACGGCGAGGCTTCCGCCTACACCTTCACGGTCTTCACCAACGGTAGCTCGCGCACACGCGTTCCCGTGAGCGCGAACACCGCGTTGGCCAGGGCCGGGGCCACGGGGGGCACTCCAGGCTCTCCCACGCCTCCGGGGCGGCCGTCGCTGGGGATGATGTCCACGTGGATGCGCTTCGGCGTCTCCGCGATGCGCGCCAGGCGGTAGTCGCGGAAGTTGCTCTCCACCACGGCGCCGTCCTTCATCGTGATGGCGCCGTAGAGCCCCAGGCTCAGGCCGAACACCACCGCGCCCTCCATCTGCGCCCGCACGCGCTCCATGTTCACGATGGTGCCCGCGTCCGCGACGATCCACGCCTCGTCCACCCGGATGCGCTCGTCCGCGTCCTTCACCACCGACACCACCACCGCCACGTACGTCAGGAAACTGCGGTGCGCCGCAAGGCCCAGCGCCCTGCCCTGCTGCTTGCGCTCGTCCCAGCGCGACAGGCCCGTCACCCGCTCAATCACCCTGCGCAGCCGCGCCGTGTCCACCGGGTGCTCTTCAATGGACTGGCCGTAGTTCGGAATCTTCGCCACGCCCAGATCCTTGGGCGTCACGATGCGCGACGGCCCCAGCACCTCCAACAACGTGTCACGCGGATCCGTGCCGCGCTCGTGCGCCAGCTCGTCGATGAAGCTCTGCACCGCGAACGCGTGGTAGATGTTCGCCACGGACCGCAGCCAGCCGATGCGCGTGTGCGCCCGCGCCTCGCAGTTCTCCATCCGCACGTCCGGGATGGCCAGCGGCAGGTCCACGATGCCCTGCCCCATCTCTCCGTCCCCCGCGAACGTCGCGTCGGAGAACGTGGAGCCAATGGGCGGGAACGCGATGCGCTGATGCCACGCCACCACCTTGCCGTTCGCGTCCAGGCCGGCCTCCAGCCGCTGCGCGCTCGTGGAGTGGTAGTAGTCGTGGCGCACGTCGTCCTCGCGCGTCCACTGCAGGCGCACCGGCGCGCCCACCGCCTTCGCCACCAGCGCGGCCTCCACCACGTAGTCCGGCTTCGACTTGCGGCCGAACCCGCCGCCCAGCAGCGTCACGTGCACCATCACCTTCGACGGGTCGAGCCCCAGCGCCTTCGCCACCTCGCTGCGCGCCGCCTGCGGATTCTGCGTCGTGGCCCACACCTCGCAGGTGCCGTTCTCCACCCTGGCCACCGCCGCGGGCGGCTCCATGGGCGCGTGCGCCAGGTGCGGCGTGTTGTACGTGGCCTGCACCCGCTTCGCCGCCTTCGCCAGCGCTCCTGGCGCGTCGCCGACGTTGCGCACCACCTTGCCCGGCTTGCCAATCACCTCCAGCAGCTGCTCGCGGTACGCCGCCGAGTCGTAGACGACGTTCTCCCCGCCCTCCCACGTCACGTCCAGCACCGCGCGGCCCTTCATCGCCGCCCAGGTGTTATCGGCCACCACCGCCAGCCCGCCCAGCGGCTGGAACAGGAAGGGCTTCGTCGCCGCCGGCAGCTCCACCACCTGCCGCACGCCCGGCACCGCCAGCGTCTTCGCCGCGTCGTAGCGGGCCACCTTGCCCCCCGCCACGGGCGGACGCGCGATGACCGCCGTGCGCATCCCCGGCAACACGACGTCCGCGCCGAACACCGCCCGGCCCGTCACGATGTCCGGCCCGTCCAGGAGCGGCAGCTCCTTGCCCAGGTGCTTGAGCTCGCTGCGCGGACGCAGCGTCACCGCGTCCTTCCTGGGCACCTTCAGCTTCGCCGCGTCACCGGCCAGCTCGCCGAACTTCAGCGTCCGCTGCGTGCCCTTGTGGAACACGGCGTGGTCGCGCGCCTCGCACTCCGCGGGCGCCACCTTCCAGCGCTTCGCCGCCACCGCCACCAGCATCGTGCGCGCCGTCGCGCCCGCGTAGCGCAGGTCGTCGAAGATCTTCCGCACGCTGCTGGAGCCGTCCGTGTTCTGGTCGCCGTAGGCCTCGTCGCCGTCGCCCTGGACCACCTTCACGTGGGCCATGTCCGCGCCCAGCTCGTCCGCGATGAGCACCGGCAGCGAGCTGCGCACGCCCTGCCCCATCTCCGAGCGGTGGCAGACGATGGTCACCACGCCGTCCGGCGCCACGTGCACGAAGACGTTGGCCCTCAGGCCCCCCGAGGGCACCTCCGGCAGCGACGTGGGCATGGGCGCGGCGTGCGCCCTCGCGGGCAGGAACACCTCCAACCCCAGGCCCGCGGCCACGAGTCCCATTCCTTCGAGCACGGAGCGGCGCGACAGACGGATGCGCGTGTCTTGCATGGTGGTGGCCCTCACTCCGTCGGCAGTCCCGCCGCCTTCTTCACGGCGGTGCGGATGCGCGTGTACGTCCCGCAGCGGCAGAGGTTGCCCGCCAGCGATTGATCGATCTCCGCGTCGGTGGGCTTCGGCTTCTTCGCCAGCAGCGCCGCCGCCGTCATGATCTGCCCCGCCTGACAGAAGCCACACTGCGGCACCGCCAGGTCCACCCACGCCTTCTGCAGCGGGTGCGAGCCGTCCGGCGACAGGCCTTCAATCGTCATCACCTCGCGGCCCTCCGCGCGGCGCACCGGCGTCACGCACGAGCGCACCGCCGCGCCGTCGATTTGCACCACGCACGCGCCGCAGAGCGCTTGGCCGCAGCCGTACTTCGTGCCCGTCAGCGTCAGCACGTCGCGCAGCGCCCAGAGCAGCGGCATCTCCGGATCCACGTCGAGCTCGTGCTCGGTCCCATTCACTCGCAGTCGGATGCTCACGGTTGGCTCTCCTCGCGCGGGCACTCCGCGCCGTCCTTCACCCACGCGGCCACCAGGGCCCCGAACTCCGCCTGCGTCCCCGGCGCCGGAACCCGGTCCGCCCCGGGCTTCCAGCCCCAGCCCACCAGCTCGTCATGCGCCGAGTGCTCAATCAATTCCGCCAGGCTCTTGCCGCCGTTGCGCGCCGGGTCCTTCAGCTGCTCGCACAGCGAGCGCGGCGTGCGCCCCTCCCAGAACATCACCTTGGGCGCCAGGTGCCACTTGGGCGCGCCGGGGACCCGCGCCAGCTGCGCGTTGCGGTCCTGGTGACAGGAGGTGCACTCCAGGCCGGGCACGCCCTGGTCCTCGGGGCCGCGGACCACCGGCGGATCATGGACCTGGCTGTTCTCCCCCTGCAGGGGGCTGTCGCCCACGGGGTGGCAGTTGACGCAGCGGGGATGCAGCATCACCCGGCTCGCCTCCAGGAACAGCGCCCGCGAGCGCTCCTTCTTGTCGCCAATGCCCGCGAAGGCCTCTGGCGGCCGGAGCGTCCGTGGATTCGCGGGCGGAGGTACCCCGCCCGGATGCGCCGCGCGGCCCGCGCATCCCGCGCTGATGAGGAGCGACAGCGACAGCCCCGCCGCCCCCGCGCCCAGCACGGCTCCCAGTGCCTTCGAGCGAAGATTCATCGTGCCCCGTCCATCCCTTCGGCCAGAGGTCTTCCAGCCCACGCTGCGTCACGAGGCCGGAGGGGCGATGCTGCCCCGGGCCTGCCCTCCCGGAGCCTTTCAAAAAGCCGCATGGCCTGTGAAGGTTTTCTTCAGAACGGACCCGACCCTGGGAGTGGGCGGGCCCATCACGCGGCGTGGGGGACGGCGGCCTGCGTGAAGGCCACCAGCTCCTGGACGAACCGGGCGGGATTCTCCCATTGGGGAAGATGCCCCGCGCGGGGCACGAACACCAGCTGGCTGCCCGGGAGCCGTGCATGGAACTTCCGCGCGGACGCCTCACTCGACCCCGGTCCGCGGTCCTGCTGACCCCAGAGCAGCAACACGGGCCCGCGCGGCGCCGCGAACTCCCGGCTCGACCCCATGACCTCGAAGACGATCTCCGCGGGCCTCGGCATGCGTTCACGGAAGAGCGGCGCGAGGAAGGCCGGCACGTCCGCGGCTCCCTTCGCGACGAAGGCCCGGTCGAGCATGCCCTGGGTGAAGGCCACGCGCCGGTACAGCCCGAGCATCAGCGCACGCGCCGGGCGCCAGCGGCCCAACCGGATCATCCAGGCCGGGGGCGGCGCGGGCGGTGGCAGCCCGTTGACGATGATGACGCCCAGACAGCGCTCCGGGTGCTCGCTCCCGACGACCCACGCCACGCTGCCGCCGAACGAGTTGCCCACGCACCACGCAGCCTGGATGTCCAGCGCGTCCAGCAGCGCCACCGACCACTGGCCATAGGCTTCGTAGGACCCGAGCGCCTCCCCCTCCACGAACCCCGGCAGCTCCGGCGCCACCACGCGGTAGTGCTCCGCGAGCTGCTCCCACGCGCGAGACCAGTGTCCGGGAGCGCTCCCCCATCCGCCATGGATGAGCAGCAGCGGAGGACCGTCTCCTCCGACGTACACGGTGGCGGGACGGCCGTTCACCTCCACCTGGCGTCGCTCGATCCGATGTGCTTCCGACATGGCCTCCTCCTTGTTCATGCGTCGCGGTTCAGGGGTCTCCGCCGTAATCCATGGGCCCGGTGCTGGGCCGGAAGCGGTCCGCCATCAGGGACAGCACGCGCACGCAGGCGTCGATGTCCTCGCGGTCCAGCTCCGCCGCCACCTCGCGCAGCTTCACGGCCTCGCGCGCCCGGATGCCTTCGATGACCGCCCGGCCCTGGGACGTCAGGGTGAAGAGCGAGGAGCGGCGATGCGCCGGGTTGGGGAGGGGGTCCAGGAGCCCCGCCTCGCGCCCGGTGTTCACCAGCCGCAGGACGAACTGGCGCCCCAGCTCCATGCCCCGCGACAGCTGCGGCACCGTCTGCGGCCCGTGCGCGAACAGCCGATCCAACACCGCCCGCATGCCCACCGTCACCCCGGTGCCGTCGAGCTGCTCCTCCACCGCCTTCAGCAGATACCGGTGCAGCGGGCGCACGAACAGGATGACGTCGTAGAGGGCGTCCTCGTCACGCTTTGCCGCTGCCTTGCCGCCTCGCCGGGCCAATTGACACCTCCGGCGTCAACTTGACGCCTGAAGCGTCAATTCGCAAGCCCTTGTCGCGGGCTGTGCCTGGGTGACACGGGCCGCGGGCGGGATTGACGGAATGTCTTTCGGGGCCCTTGGAGCCTCCGCGCAAGTGCGCGGAATCGCGTGAATGGGACGTTGGAACGCGGTGTGTATTGGGAAGCGCGCAAGGAGATTGCCCGCCATGCGCCAGAGCCCCGCGTCGTCCGTGTTCTCCCTCACCCGCCTCTTCGTCGAGCAGTGTGCCCGCTGGAGGCTGCGCGAGGAGGTCATCGCGTTCATCCTCGAGTTCGGCACACCCGCCCGGGCGTGTGGTGCCACCCACCTCACCGTGCACGAGCGCGACCTGCCGGTGGCGCTGCGGGACTCGTCCCTGGCGCGTCAGGCGCGCGGGTGGATCCTCATCCTCAATGACGAGGACCGGCTGCTCACCTGCTACCGCCGCCAGGACGCCTCGCGCTTCCTCAAGCAGAAGTCCAAGCGCCGTCCCGCGGGAGTCACCCGGGACCGCGACGACTTCCTGCGCGGCCTCCAGTTCGCTCCGGCCTGAATCAGTCGAGCCCCGTCTTGCCCACGGCCCAGTAGGCCTTCACCTTCGGCGTGGCGCGCTCACCGTCGCCGCGCAGCCGCGAGCGCAGGGCCTGGATGGACTGCGCCCGGCCCGTCATCACCAGCGTCGCGCCGGGTGTCGCGCGCAGGGCTTCGCGCAGCCGTTCGTGGACCTGCGTGAGGTGCGCGTCGCCTGCCGTGCGCTCCACGTCCTGGCCTTCGAAGCCCAGCTCGCGCAGCGCGGGCGCACAGTCCTCGCGGCGGCTCACCTCGAAGATGGGGGTGACGTCGCGCTTCGCTCCGGTGCGGAACGCGTGCGCCACCGCGAAGGACGTCTCGTCTCCGAAGAGCACCACCGGCGCGCCGCCGGACTCCAGCGCCACCGAGCGCCGGGGGCCGAAGAACTGCACGGCGTCTCCGGTTCGCACATCGCGGCCCCACTTCGCTCCCGGGCTGTCGCCATGCAGGTACACCAGGAAGGCCGTGGCGCCGCGCGCTTCGTCCCAGGACAGCGGCGTGTACGTGCGCATGCCCAGCCCGGGCAGGAACACCTGCACCTTGTCGCCGGGGGTCCAGCCCTGCCCGCGCAGCGCGGGTCCTTCACAGTCAATCTGTCGGAAGGCGCGCGAGACTTCGCGCACCTGGGTCACCTTCGCTTCGGTGAAGAGAAAACGGCCCAGCATGCTTCCGAGCATGGCCTTGGCGTTTGCCATTGGAGCCTCCGTTCAGGCGTTCATACGCCGCCTGCACGTTCACGGCTCGTGAAGTTGCGTGAAGGCGTCCTCACCTTGCAGGGCAGAGACCCCCACGAAAGGAACCGGACATGGGCTCCTGGCATCCCCGGGTGCGCTGGCTTCGGACCGGCACCCCTGTCCTTGCCATCCTGGCAGCCGGAGGCTGCGTGATGGGCCCGGAAGATTTCGGGCCGCAGGTGACGTCGAGTTCGACGCCCCTGAACAACCCCATGTCCCAGTTCCGGGAGGCGCTGGCGCCCTACGGCAACTGGATGAACCTGCCGGACGTCGGCTGGGTCTGGAAGCCGAACCCCGAGGAGGTGGGTGCGGGCTTCGTCCCGTATTCCACCGCCGGCCGGTGGGCTTCCAGCGATTGGGGATGGACCTTCGAGAGCGACTCGGAGTGGGGCTGGGCGCCCTTCCACTACGGCCGGTGGTTCACCACGCCGTCGGAAGGCTGGTTGTGGTGGCCCGACAGTGAGTGGGCCCCTGCCTGGGTGGACTGGCGGTGGGGAAATGGCTTCGTTGGCTGGCAGCCCCTCGCGCCGCCGGGCATGAGCACCGGGCTGAGCTGGACGTTCATGAGCGCGGACAACTTCGTGCAGCCCGACGTGGGCTCGCATCTCCTTCCGGAGTCACGGGTCCAGGAGCTGATGCGTCAGACGCAGCCCGTGGGCGAGCACGTGGTGGCTCGCGAGGGGTACTGGAACCGGGGGCCGGAGCCGGAGGAAGTGGCCCGGGTCACCGGACAGCAGGTGCCGCTCGCGAGGCCGATGACTCCGCCCACGGGGCAACCACCGCGTGCGTCCGCCGAGAGCTCAAAACCCAAGGCCCATGAAGCATCCGCGGCTACGCCGGCTGGAGGAAGCGCCCGTCCACCAGGTGGTCGATGACCTCGCGGGCGGAGTGCGGATCCAGCCTGGCCTTGGTGCCCAGGTGTGACACCGCGCTGGAGACGGTGGTGGGTTGATTGAAGGCGGCCAGGGCGGCGAGGAGGATGGCGCCGTCCTCGCCCTGGGTCAGCGTGGGGTCGGTGAACTTTCGCGGGCTGACGGACGGGGCGCAGCTCAGGGTGATGCCGTCCACCGAGCGCAGGACCGTCACCGGCTCCTTCGCCAGCTTCGCGGGCGCCCGGTGGCTGCCCAGCCAGTCCCCCAACGTGAAGCGCTCCGTCGAGGGCGCGGTGTTCTTGAGCCGCGTGCGGCCGTGGAGCTCGACGCGCTTCCTCGCGTCCCGGTGCTTCCAGGCCAGTTCGTCCACCCGGTCCGAGTTGCGCTGCACCGCGGCCTCCAGCTCCTTGTCCTTGAAGCGGATCATCGGCACGGACACGTCACCGGGTTCGCGCTGCTCGAAGTAGTCGAGGAACTCCGCGAACGTCTTCGCCTCCGTCACCATGTCGAAGCGCGCGGGGTGCTCCGTGACGAGCGCTCCGGGCTGCGCTTCCAGCCGCTGGTAACCCACCACGCAGTCCAGGCCGATGATGCGCTCCACCAACCGCAGCTCCTCCGCGAGCCGCTCCCGGTTCGTGAACGGGAGGCCGCCGATGCCGGAGATTTCGATCTCCACGTTGGGGTGGCGGCGGACGGACTCGATGACGTCCAGCAGCTCGCGGTCCTTCGCGCAGGGCTTGAGCAGGCCCTTGGACATCTGCTCCATCCGCTGCTGTTCGGAGAAGCAGCCGATGTCGATGACCATGTAGATGCGCTGGAAGGTCTGCGCCAGCGCCGCGACCAGCTCCACGCGCGGCACGCCCCAGAGGAAGTACGTGCAGCAGTGGCGCGACAGGTCCACGCCCGCCCAGGTGCTCCCCAGGAACTCCGCCGTGCTGCCCGCGAAGTCGTAGCGCATCTGCCAGGTCCGGCTGGCGATCTCCTGGTGATCCCTGCGCACGTTCTCCTCGGCGCGCAGGAACGGCTTCGCGCGCCCGAAGTCCGCCTTCTGGTTGCCTCGTGCGCCGCCGCAGTAGAGGCAGTTCTCGCCGCAGCCCTTGCCGGGCGCGACCCAGCCGGAGAAGGAGTGCGCGTCCATCTGGCTGAGGAAGAGCTCGTTGAAGTGCGAGTAGTAGACGTCCTGCGTGTTGGTGGCGCGCTGCACGTACGCCAGCGGCAGCCTGCGGGGACGGCCGTCCGGCGTCCGCGTCACGACGTTGGGCGGGGCTTCCTCTCCGTTGCAGAGCGCCAGGAGGGGGACTTCTCCATCGCCCAGGATGACGTGGTCGATGCAGTCGTAGCCGCTCAACTCCTTCCACCAGTACGACGCGGAGTTGCCGCCCACGACGATGCGGATGGACGGGTCGATCTTCCGGATGGTCCGAGCGATCAGCAGCGCGCGGTCCACGTGGTGGAACCACTTCAGGCTGATGCCGATGAGCTTGGGGCGCACGCGGGCGATGAGGCGCTCGAAGGACTGCGTCACCTCTCCTGCGCTTTCGTCCCCGTCCCACAGCCGCACGAAGGCTTCAATCCCGCCGCGCCGCAGGTAGCTCGCCAGGTAGAGGATGCCGCACGTGGCTTCGCCCGTTCCGGCACCGACGAGGAGGACTGGCGAAAGGGCACGACCACTGCTCATGGGACGACCACCGGCATGGGAGGGAGACGGGGCCAGCGTATAGGCGAATCCGGGCAGGCCCCGCGTGGATTCGTCGCCTCCCCTCCTCCCGGGCCGCCGGCCTGCTCCCTGGCCGGCCCCTCGCCGCAGTAGGGTCCGCCCCTCATGACATCCTGGGATGTGCCACCGGACTCAGGCGGTGAGACCCGAATGAGCACACCCGACTGGAGCCCGTTCCGCGACCTTGCACTGCGTGTCCTTCGCGAGGGAGCGCCACTGACACTGAGTGACGAGGTGCGCACCCTCATGCTTCGCACCGCCGAGGAGGTCTCCATCGCGGATGCCGATGCCGCTTTGAGCACCAGCGCCGGGGCGCTGGCCTTGGTGCAAGAGGCCGAACGGCGCATCGCCGAGGGGTCGAACCGCCTGACGGACGCACTGCATCGGATGTGGAGCCTCCAGCGGCAAGGTGACTTTGACAGCGCGCGCCAGCAGATGCGCGACGTGCTCGCGGTCGAAGTCGTCCCCTACTACCGCGAGCTCGCCTTGGAACAGCTCTCCGGCATGTCCGACGAGCCGTGACAGCCGAAGCGAGGTACCGGAGCAGGACCCAGGGCTTCACGGACGATCGTTGAGCCGGCCCGCCCCTGCCGTCTCACGACCGCGGACACCACCCGCCTCCGGCGCCGATGGCTTCCGTCCCCTCCTGCGCCGCCGCCGCTTCGAGGCAGCGCCCTGGGGCTGTCCGCCCAACGTCCGCAGCACCTGCGCGCGGACGCCGCCGTCCAATCGCAGCTGTTGCATGAGCGCTTGCACCTGCTTCGCGCCCTGGGGATTGCGCAATCCCTCTCCCAGCCGCTCGACGATGTCGATGCGCAGCGCCACCGGCCCGATGACCTCGTAGCCGAAGGACCGCGCGCTCCGGCCGGCCAGCGCCGACACGTTCAGCGCCGGCTCCTGGGGGATGCCCTGCGGACACGGCGCCTGCTGGAACAGCGCCGTCAACATGGCCCGCCGCTCCAGCGCCTGGGGCGACAGGGCCTGGGTGACGTAGAGGTACCGCTGGCCCTCGTGGACGCCCTGCGCCTTCAGCCGCTCCCGCGACTCCTCGTCCAGGAGCCGCCACTGCTCGCGCGCCTCTCCCTGCGAGATGACGCCCAGCCCCTCCGCCAGCTGGTAGGCCACGGCTCGGGTCGCCGGTGAGCGGCTCGCCCCCGTGAAGGACTCCGCGGGGAAGCGTCCCATGGCCTCCGTGACCAGGTCCCTCGCCAGCGCCACCAACCGGCGCTCCAATCGCTGCCGCGCGCCTCCCGTCCACACCTCCGGCTCCGCCAACGCCAGCTGCGGCGAGCGCCGGTCGCGCCCCCGCACCAGCCGGGCCAGCGGCTGCGCCTCGAAGGAGATGCGCCCCGCGGCGTCCACCTCGAAGGCGTCATGCGTCGCGTCCACCACGCGCTGGACGAACTGCTCCTCCGTCATCACCGCGCCTTCCCCGCCCGGCACCTCCGTCAGCAGCAGCCCCAGCTTGGCGAACGGACTGTCCGAAGCACCGGCCTGTGGCAGCGCGCTGGCCCTCACGAAGCGGCGCGCGCTCCTCCTCGCGGCCCGCTGGACGAAGCGCTCCACCAGCCGCTCATGCAGGGCATCCCCCAGCGCGTCCTCGATGCGGCGCGTGCGCTCCTGCCAGGCCTCCGCGTCATTCAGCCAGCCCGGACGATGACTGATGTACGTCCAGATGCGGATGGCCGCGAGCCGGTCCATCAGCGTGTGGATGTCTCCGGAGGCGTCGTCCAGCGGTGACACCTGCCGGCCCAGCCAGGTGGGGTCCAGCTTCCCGTCTCCGGCCGTCAGCTGGAGGAACGTCTCGCGCAGCAGCGCGACGTGCTGCCCGAAGAGCCCCTTGCGGAAGTCCGGGACCTGGCAGACCTGCCACAACAGCTCCACGGAGGCCTTGTCGGTGGTGAGTTCGCGGATGGCGGGCACCGCCGACAGGCCCTTGAGCGCGTCGAAGTCGTCCGCGCGCTCCACCCGGACGAAGGCGCTGTCGCGCGGCGCCCGCGACAGCGAGTCCAGCAGCGCCTCCGGGCTTGCGAAGTCCAGCGAGGAGTTGCGCCAGATGAGGCTGCGCACCGCCGGGAAGCGGTGGGTTTCGATGGCGGAGACGATGCGCGGCGGCAGCTCCGGCAGCGTGTTCAGCGCGCCGAAGCTCCCGTCGTTGAGGTGGCGCCCCGCGCGGCCGGCGATCTGCGCCAGCTCGTCCGGATACAGGTCGCGCTGTTCGGCGCCGTCGTACTTGGAGAGCGTCGCGAAGGCCACGTGGTTGAGGTCCAGGTTCAACCCCATGCCAATGGCATCCGTGGCCACGAGGTACTGGACCTCGCCGGACTGATACATGGCCACCTGCGCGTTGCGCGTCCGGGGCGACAGCGCGCCCAGCACCACCGCCACCCCACCCCGCAGGCGGCGCAGCGACTCGGCCAGCTCGTAGACGCGGTCCGCGGAGAACGCGACCACCGCCGAGCGCGGCGGCAGGCTCTTGAGCGAGCGGCGCCCGGCGTAGCGCAGCTGCGACAGGCGCGTGGCGCGCTTCAGGGACGCATGGGGGATCAGCGCCTGCACCATGGGCCGCATGGTGTCCGCGCCCAGGAACCAGGTCTCCTTGCGCCCGCGCGCGTGCAGCAGCCGGTCCGTGAAGACGTGCCCGCGCTCCCGGTGCGCGGCGAGCTGGATCTCATCCACCGCGAGGAAGTCCACCTCCCGGTCGGTCGGCATCGCCTCCACGGTGCAGATCCAGTAGTCGGGCCGGGGCGGGATGCGCTTCTCCTCGCCCGTCATCAGCGCGACCCGGCCTTCGCCCACCTTCGCGGTCACCCGGTCGTAGACCTCACGGGCGAGCAGGCGGAGCGGCAACCCGATGATGCCGGAGTCGTGCTCGAGCATCCGTTCGATGGCGCGAAAGGTCTTCCCGGTGTTCGTGGGCCCCAGCTCCGCCACGACGACGGACGGCCGGCTGGATGGGCTCGAGCTCATTCGCGAAGACTAACCCCGAACCCCCTCCTCCGCCCTGGAGGCCGCAAGGGATGTTCGCGGACAACGTCCCTGCCCGCCGCCCGGCGTGGAGGCAGGCGTCGAAGGGCGGGACGGACAGGCGCGGCGCCGCCGGCACACGGGGGCAGGTGGGATGGACGGCGGTGCCCGGGCCCCCCAGCTTCCGGACACGCAGCCGCCCGGGGGCAAAGCCATGGCCGACACGCACTCGCAGCCGTCCGAGACAGACCCGGAGGAGCTGGGCGTCCGCATCACGCTGCTCAACGCCGCGCTGGCGACCAAGGTCGTCTGCGTGCGGCGCTACACACGCCATGCCCTGCTGGCCGGAGGCGCCTGCCACCAGGCGATGAAGGCCGCGTTCGGCCTGCACGCACGCGACGAGCAGGACCACGCGATCAGGCTCGCCGAGCGCATCCAGCAGCTGGGCGGCAGGCCGGACTTCAACCTTGGAGGGCTCATGTCCAGCGGTGACACCCAGGACGACGAAGGGCGGACGCTGGTGGAGCTGCTGCGCGAGAACCTGGAGGCGGAGCGCGTCGCCATCGCGTCGTACCGCGACCTCATCCCCTACTTCGCGGAGCGGGACCCCACCACGCGGCGGCTCCTGGAGGAGCTCCTCGACGAAGAGGAGGCACACGCCAACGTCCTGCACACGCTCTTGAAGCCTTGAGCCCCCGGCCCGGTGGGTTCCTCGGGCGGGTCCCGAATGGACCCGCCGGGCCGAGGCTCGTCGCCGAGCTTCTTCAGGTGCCCGTCGCCACCCGCGCGTCGCGGTAGCGGACCATCCGCTTCAGCGACGGATCCCACAGGTTCAGCCGCAGGCACCCGACGATGTCCTTCAGCGTGAGCGCGGTGACGTGCGGCCCCTGGAGCTCCGGGATGGACGCCATCGCCTCCGGCAGCCGGTAGAACGGGATGCGCGGGTTGAGGTGGTGCACGTGGTGGTAGCCGATGTTGCCCGTGAACCACTCCATCACCGGCCCGAAGCGCATGTAGCTGCTGGCCTCCAGCGCCGCGTCCGCGTGGTTCCACGACGCCTCCGGCAGGATGGCCACGTCGTCGAAGTTGTGCTGCGCGTAGAACAGGTACGTGCCCAGCGCGTACGCGGCGAACAGCGGCCCCACGAAGGCGGTGAGGTAGACGCCCAGGCCGAAGAAATGCCAGACGGCCGCGGACAGGGCCACGTGCACACCGAACGCGATCCCGGACGTCCAGTAGCGCTTCGGGTTCTTCACGAACGGCTGGAGGCACAGGCTGTAGAGGAACGCGGTGAAGTAGCCGAACAGCTGCGTCACCGGGTGGCGCTCCACCACGTAGCCCAGGCGCTCGGCGCCGGTGGCCTTGCGCCACTGGTCCGTGGTCCAGGTGACGAAGGTGCCCGCCGAGTCCGCCGCGATGCGCGCGGTGTTGGCGTGGTGATGGTTGTGCGTGTCATTCCAGATGCGCGCCGGGGTGAGCGTGAGCAGCCCCTGCACCTGGAAGAGCGCCTTGGCCCACCGGGACTTCGGCAGGAGCGCCCCGTGCATCGCGTCGTGGAAGAGGATGAAGCAGCGGATGAGCACCAGCGCTTCAATGAGGCCGCCCACGATGCGCAGCGGCCACCAGGGCGCGGCCACCGCCAGCACCACCGCGCCCACGAGCGCGGCGTAGGTGGAGCCGAGCGCCCAGAGCGAGCGCGCGGTGTCCTGGGCCGCGAAGGGACGCGTGCGGGCAATGAGGTCCTTGCTCGAGGTCGACGCGGTTCGTTCCATGGGGACAGGGCTCCAGCGGTGACCGCCCGGCGACACACCGGGACGGATGACCGCGAGCGTTGTCCCATCCCCATGTCACGGCCGGGTCAGCGCATCCCACGCGCGGCATGGGCCCTTCGCGTCATGGATGACGCAAAAGGCCATGCGTCAGCGCTTCTTGCGCCAGGCGCGAAGCTCCGCCTTCTTGTGCTTGCCCACTTCGTCCAGCCGGGCCTGCCAGGCTTCACGGTGGGGACGCAGGGCCTGCGCCACGGCGCGGGCCACCACCAGGTTGCGGTACCACTTGGCGTCCGAGGGCACCAGGTGCCAGGGCGCCTGCAGGGTGGACGTGCGAGCGAAGACGTCTTCATACGCGCGCGTGTAGTCCGCCCAGTGCTTGCGGTCCTCCCAGTCGCCCGCGGCGATCTTCCACGCCTTGCGAGGCTCCTCCTCGCGCGCCAGCAGCCGCTGCTCCTGCTCCTCCTGGCTGATGTGGAGGAAGAACTTGAGGACGATCGTGCCGTGCTCGGAGAGCAGGGTCTCGAAGTCGCGGATGTGCTGGTAGCGCACCTTCCAGAGCGCCTCAGGCACCAGGTGGTTCACCCGCGCCACGAGCACGTCCTCGTAGTGGGAGCGGTTGAAGATGGAGAACTCGCCCTGCCTGGGGGCCTTGAGGTGCACGCGCCAGAGGAAGTCGTGCTCCCGCTCCTCCGTGCTGGGTACGCCGAAGGAGGTGACGCTCACCCCGCGCGGATTGAGGCTGCCCACCACGTGCTTGATGGTGCCGTCCTTGCCGGCGGTGTCGCGTCCCTGCAGGACGATGAGGACGGAGTTCAGCTTCGCGCCCCACAGCAGGTCCTGCAGATCGAACAACTCCTCGCCCAGCGCGGCGAACTCCTCCCTGGCGGCCTCCTTGTCCTCCTTCTTCGGAGGCGTCGTGGGGATGCGCTCCAGCTTCACCTTCGCGCCCTGCTTGTCATTGCGGATGATGTCCATGGTCCTCTTCGCTCCTGGTGTGGCGGAAGCGTGCCTGGAGCGAAGGCGGATTCACACCGTTCCGAGCCAGGACGCCGGCGGAACGTCCGCGTCGAACCATTCGAGGCGGTGACACGAAGCGGGGCGCGCGGTGTTCCCCTCCCGTCGCAGCAACCGGGAGGGGAACACATGGCAGGGCATCGACTCATCGCGAGCGCGCTGGGCGCCTTCGCGCTCACCGCGCTCGCGGGCTGCACCGACACCGCGGCTCCCGTGGAAACCACCGCCGCGCTCGCGACGTCCGAGGCGGAGCTGGCGTCCGTGGCCCAGGCGGCCGCCGGCAGGAAGCACTTCCAGCAGGCCCTGCCGGGCACCAACGGGCGCTCCTGCGCGACGTGCCACGTCTTCGCGGACGACACCGCGCTCACGCCCGCGCACGTGCAGGCCCTCTGGGCGAAGAACCCCGCGGATCCGCTGTTCAACCGCATCGACGCGGATGACCCGGCCGCCCCCGTGCCCACCTACGAGCACCTGAAGAAGGGCCTGGTGCGCGTGGTGCTCCCCCTCCCCGCGAACATGGACGTCATCGACGTGCGGGGGAACGTCATCACCGCCCCGGACCGCAAGGTGTCCGTCTGGCGCGCCGTGCCGAGCATCGCCGACACCGGCTTCTCCGGCCCCTTCCAGTTCGACGGCCGCGAAACCGACCTGGTCACCCAGGCCCAGAGCGCCGTCACCAGCCACAGCGAGGGCGGCACGGTGGCGCCGGCCGTGCTCCAGCGCATCGCCGCGTTCGAGCGCAGCGTGTTCAGCTCCCCGCGCGCCCGCTTCGTGTCGGAGCTGCTGGAGCGCGGCTGGCCACTGAGCGCCATCCCGGATCCGGACGCCCTGCTCCTGCTCGACGCATCCGAGCGGCGCGGCCGAGACGTCTACGACCTGGCCTGCGAGGCCTGCCACGGCGACCGCACGCGCAACCGCATCGTGAACCGCGACACGCACGACGCGCTCTTCTACGCGCTCAAGCCCGACGGCAACATCCAGTACACCGTCACGCCCGGCGCCCCGCCCCAACCCGTGCGCGTGCCCCGTCCCCACAGCGAGTTCCTCAACGCCGGCTACGCATACATGACCTACCTGGGCCAGCGCGGCGTCGTGCCCCTCTTCAACACGTCCGTCGACTTCCCCCAGTACCGCTTCCGCTTCTACACGGACGGCACGCGACAGCACGCCGTCACGGACCTGCCGCCCATCCCCGTCACCGCGAGCGGCGACCCGGATGACATCAACCCCGCCCTGGATGAGGACGGCGCGCCCATCGTGGGCCCCGCGCTCGCGGCGCAGTGGTACTCCACCGACCCCGGCCGCGCGCTGATCAGCGGCGACCCCGCGGAGTTCGAGGCCTTCGACGTGCCGTCCCTGCGAGGCATTGCCCGCACCGCGCCGTACTTCCACGACAACAGCCACGCGACGCTCGCGGAGACGGTGGACACCTACAGCCGCTTCATCCTCCCGGGCATCCCTTCCGTGGGCGCGCTGCCGGTGCACCCGCCCGAGTTCCCGGGCGGGCCGCCGGAGTCCCTCAGCCCCGCGCAGAAGCGCGACCTGCTGCGCTTCCTCCAGCGGCTGTAGGCGCCTCTCAACGCCGCCACTCCAGCTCCGGCGCCGGCACCCGGGGCGGAGGTGGCAGGAAGGTGTGCGCCAGTCCCCGCAGGCCCCGCGCGAAGAACTCCTCGCGGATCCACTGGCTCAGCGCCGCCGCCTCGCCCTCGTGCCCCGGCGCCAGCCGGAAGGTCGCGTGCCACTCCACGAAGGTCTGTCCGGTCGCCGTCACCGGCGTCACCCGCAGCTTCGCCACGAAGTCGCGCACGGGCAGCGGGCCCTCCACCATCTCGTACGCGTAGCTGCGCGCATTCGGGTCGTACGCCAACCGCGCCTCCAGGTACACCTCGCCGTCGCGCGTGGTGAACCGGCGCAGGGGGCCGGAGTCTGGGCGCGTCACCCGCTCGCTGGAGACGACGCCCGGGTGCCAGCGCGGAAGGCTGTCAAAGCCTCCCACGCGGTCCCAGACCACGTCCGCGGGTGCCTGGATGAGCTGACTCGCATAGGCCTCGGCCATCAGTGCCTCACGTCGTTCGTGCATGGACATGCTCAAGAAGGGGCTCCAGCCCCTCAGGCGGTACGGCCCTGGAAGCCCTCACAAAGCCATACAGTCAACGGACCGGTTCCCCCACCGCATCGCATCGCATTCATGCCGCCCCCCATGTCAGGCATTGAGGCGCGTGATGTGGAGCAAGGGCAGCGGAGTCGGAATCGTCCAAAAGGGCTGTTGTAAGCGCTCCGCATCCCGGGTCAGTCTGCGTGTGGCCCCGCGATCACCGGCCCACCTGGGGGGACTCGCCCCGCGGGGCATGGACTGGCGGGATGTGAAGCATTGCCCGGGCATGGCTGTTGAAGGCGCATGGTGGATGCCCGCTTCGCCGAGGAGATGCCCGATGACCTCCGCTTCCATCACCGAGTACGAAACGCGCCTCTACTGGCAGGGGGACCGGGGCGCGGTGCTGACGAGCGACCATGCGCCCCCCGTTCCGATTGGCCGCCCGCTGTGCGGCCAGCAAGGCGGGCCCGAGGAGGGGCGCTGGGACCCGGAGGCGCTGCTGGTGGGCGCGGTGGAGGGGCGCACGCTGCACGCGTTCCTGGACGGGGCCCGGGAGGCGGGCGTGGGCGTGCTCTTCTACCAGAGCTCCGCCACGGCCCGGCTGGTGCGCGGAGGCCCTGAAGAGGCCCCCCACTTCACCGACCTCATCGTCCGGCCGCACGTCGCCGTGGGCAGTCCGCGGGAGGCGGAGGACGCGCGCCAGCTCTTCGCCCGGCTGCCGGAGCGCTGTTTTCCCAGCTCCATGCTCCAGCTCACCCCGCGCATCGAGCCGGTGGTGGAGGTCTGGGCCCACGCCCGTCGCGAGGACACTCCCGCACCTGTCGAAAACCACGCACCTGCTCCCGGAGAGGCGGACGCGGTGGTTCCCTGGAGGAGCGGCATGCGCAGTGTGGAAGGACATGCCGACGAATCCACAGACGAACCCGCCCACGAAGCCGGTGAAGGAGCCGGAGCCGAAGCCCACGCCTGAGATTGAGCCGCCCCGGCCGCCCATGCCGGAGAAGGATCCACCGCCGGGCGAGCCCCAGCGCCGGGAACCTCCGCCGCCCCAGCAGGACCCGGAGGTGGAGCCGGGCATCCAGGACCCACCCGCGCATGACCCCAACCACCCGGGGCCGCCGAAGATCATCGCGTGACCGCTCGAGGCGCGCGGCGGGTGAGCGCCCGCCCGCGCGGCCCCCTGGGTTGCCCTGGACCTGACACACCCGGCGTCCGAGCGCGTTCACCGGCAGGAGACGACTTGCGGACCTCCCTGGACCTTCGTCCAATGACAGCGTTTGCTGCCTTCACGCGGCGATGCAAGTCGATGCGGGGAATCATAGAGTGAGGTGCGCTCGTCGCGAGCCATGCTCCCGTTCTCCTCGCCCCCTCACCTCCCGCGGCTCCTCACTGTCGCCGCCGCGTGCGCGGTGCTCATGGGCCTGATGGCGGCCTGGAGCGAAAGCCAGTCCGCGGGTGTCCGCATCGCCCTGCTGGCGGTGAGCGCGTTCGTGCTGGCGGCGGTGGGCGCGGGGGTCGCGCTTCGTGCCATGGCCCGGAGCGAGCGCGAGTGCGCCCAACTGCTCGCCAAGGCGGATGATGCGCGGGCGCTGCGCGACGCGGTGATGGACATCACGCCGGTGGGCTTCGCGTTCTACGACCGCGACCTGCGCTACGTGCACGTCAACGCCGCGCTCGCCGCGATGAACGGCCTGCCGGCGGAGGCGCACCTGGGCCGCCACGTCTCGGAGGTGCTGCCGGCGCTGGGCACGGCGCTCGCGCCCCGGCTCGCCCGCGCGCTGGAGTCGGACGCGCCCTTGCAGGACCTCAGCCTCCAGGTGGAGACGCCCGCCGCGCCCGGCGAGACGCGCTTCTGGTTCGGGAGCTACTCGCGCGTGCGCGGCTCGGGCGGCGCGGTGCTGGGCGTCATCGCGTCCCTGTCGGAGGTCACCGAGCGGATGCGCGCGGAGGCCTCCCTCCAGGAGCACGAGGGGCGCCTGGACGTGCTGACCCGGTCGCTGCCGGACTACCTCTGGGGCGGGAAGCTGCGGGACGGCGTGCTGCGGGACTTCTACTGCACGCCCGTCGTGGAGCGCACCACCGGCTATCCGGCCAGCGCCTTCACCACGGGCGGCGGGCCGGAGGGGACGCCCTCGCCGCTGTGGGCGGAGATGATCCACCCGGAGGACCGGACGCGCTATCGCGAGTGCATCGAGTCGCTGGCCCTGGCTCCGAGCACGGAGGTGGAGATCGAACACCGCATCATCTGCGCGGACGGGCGCGTGCGCTGGGTGCGCAGCCGCGCCGCGGCCTCCGGCCTGGACGACCTGGGCGGCGTGCACCTGGGCTGCGTCGTCACGGACGTCACCGACCGGCGCCTCGCGGACGACCTGCGCCAGCGGTTGAACGACAGCTTCCGCCGCTCCGCGACGGAGTGGCGCCGCACCTTCGACGCGGTGTCCTCGCCGCTGCTGGTGCTGAGCGCGGAGGGCATCATCCACCGGCTCAACGACGCGGCCCGCGTGCTCTTCCGAGAAGCGGATCCCTCCGGCCAGCCGCTCTCCGTGACCGTCGGGGCGCCGCCCTGGTCCAGCGCGGGTCCGCTGGTGGAGGAGCTGCGCGCGACGCACGGCAGCACCAGCCGCGAGGTGCATGACGCGGAGTCCGGGCGCACCTGGGAGCTGTCGGCCGCCTGGGTGGACGAGAAGGCCAGCGAGGACCCTCGCATCATCCTGGTGGCCACCGAGGTCACCCGGCTGCTGGAGCTGCAGGCCCACGTGCGCCGCAGTGAAACGATGGCAGCCATGGGCGCCATCGTCGCGGGCGTGGCCCACGAGGTGCGCAACCCCCTCTTCTCCATCTCCGCCGTCGTGGACGCGGTGGAGGCCACCTACGGCGCCCAGCCGGAGTTGAAGCCCTACCTGGACGTGTTGCGCGGCGAGGTGCGCCGCCTCACGCACCTCACCCAGGAGCTGTTCGAGTACGGCCGCCCCACGCGGGGGGAGTGGACGGACGGCGCCGTGGGCCCGGTGGTCTCCGAAGCGCTGTCCGCCTGCACGCTCACGAGCGACAAGGCGGCCGTGAAGCTCGAGCGCGAGGTGTCCGGCGCGCTGCCCCCGGTGCGCATGGACGCGCGCCGCCTGTTCCATGTCTTCCGCAACGTGGTGGAGAACGCCGTGCAGCACTCCCCCCAGGGCACGACCGTCCACGTGACGGCGGAGGCCGTGGAGGAGGCGGGGCGCCCCTGGGTGCGCTGCACCGTCCACGACGGAGGGCCCGGCTTCAAGAGCGAGGACCTGCCCCACGTCTTCGAGCCCTTCTTCAGCAAGCGTCGAGGAGGGACCGGCCTGGGGCTGTCCATCGTCCAGCGCATCCTGGAGGAGCACCAGGGGCGCATCCGCCTGTCCAACCATCCCAAGGGAGGCGCGGAGGTGATCATCCTCCTGCCCGCCCTTTCCCGCGCCGGCAGCACCGGCCCCACTCCGCAGTCCCAGGTGTCATGACTCGCACCCGTATCCTGCTCGTGGACGACGAGCCCGGCGTCCGTCTGGGTATGAAGGGCTACCTCACCCAGCACGGCTTCGACGTGGACGAAGCCACCAGCGTCGCCGAGGCCCAGGAGGGCTTCCGCACGCACCGGCCCGATGTGGCCGTCATCGATTACCGCCTGCCGGACGGCACGGCGCTGGAGCTGCTACCCCGGCTCAAGGAGCTGGACGCGGCGGTGCCCCTGGTGGTGCTGACCGGGCACGGCTCCATCGAGCTGGCGGTGCAGGCCGTGAAGGAAGGCGCCGAGCAGTTCCTCACCAAGCCGCTGGAGCTGGCGGTGCTCAAGGTGGTGCTGGAGCGGCTCGTGGCCCAGCGGCGCGAGCGGCAGCGGCTCTTGGCGGACCGCTCGCGCGCGGTGCGCACGCAGGTGGATCCGTTCCTGGGGAACAACCCCGCCATCCGCGCGCTGCGCGACCAGGCGGAGCGCGTGCGCGACAGCGACAGCCCGGTGCTCGTCACGGGCGAGACGGGCAGCGGCAAGAGCGTGCTCGCGCGCTGGCTGCATGAAGGGGGACCGCGCAAGGAGGCCCCCTTCGTGGACCTGAACTGCGCGGCGCTGTCCAAGGACCTGCTGGACTCGGAGCTGTTCGGCCACGAGAAGGGCGCCTTCACCAGCGCGGTGGCCGCGAAGCAGGGCCTGTTGGAGGTGGCGGACCGGGGCACGCTGTTCCTGGATGAGATTGGCGACATGGACGTGGCCGTCCAGCCCAAGCTGCTCAAGGTGCTGGAGGAGAAGCGCTTCCGGCGCCTGGGCGACGTGAAGGACCGGCGCGTGGACGTCAGGCTCGTGGCCGCCACGCATCAGGATTTGCAGGTGGCCGCGCGGGAGAAGCGCTTCCGCAGCGACCTGTACTTCCGCATCAGCACGCTCATCCTCCACGTGCCGGCCCTGCGCGAGCGCGCGGAGGACGTGCCGGTGCTCGCGAGCCACTTCCTGGCGGAGATGGGCGCGCACCGGGGCCGCGGCCAGGTGGAGCTGGAGCCCGACGCGGAGCGGGCCCTGATGGCCTACAGCTGGCCGGGCAACATCCGCGAGCTGCGCAACGTGCTGGAGCGCGCGGTGCTCTTGTCCGGCACGTCGCGCCTGTCGCGCAGTGCCCTGCGCTTCGAGTCCCTGCTCCCCGCGGAGGAGCCGCTGGGCGAGGACCTCACGCTGGAGGAGCTGGAGCACCGCCACATCGAGCGCGTGCTGGCGCGCGAGGGCGGCCACGTGGAGCGCGCGGCGACGAAGCTGGGCATCTCCCGCAGCTCGCTCTACGCGAAGCTCAAGGGCTGGCAGCACAAGGGGGGCTGACGGCAGCGCGCGAGGGGTATGGGTTCAAGTCCCGTATTCCTCGCCACTGAGAGCCCAGCAGCGCGGGGCCTGCGGGTGCCGGGCTGAATGTCAGACGCGTGTCCTTTGCTGTCCTCGGAGGAGTCACTCCCAGGGGGCGTGGATGCGAATGACGCGAAGTGGGGCCGTCTGGCTGTGGCTGCTGTTGCCGGTCGCCGCATGGGCCGAGGACGTCCCGGAGGTGCCGCCCGTGGAGGAGGAACGGCGCCCGCGGGACGAGGCCTGGCGCAACCTGCTGCGTGTGGAGGCGACGACATTGTCCTTCATGCCGCGCGCGAGCGTCGGCACGGACGAGGGCTTCCTCCAGGTGGAGCCGACCCTCATTCTCGACGGAGGCTCGGAGTTCGGCCTCAACCTGGGCGCGCCCGTGCGGTTGCGCCTCTGGGGTGGTGAAGGGGCCGCGGGCTTCGTGCGACGCGAGGACTGGGACAGTCTCTCTGATTGGGGCCAGCTCGTGCGCGGCCTCAAGCTGGGCTCGAACGACGCGCCCGTGGGCGTCTGGTTCGGCGCGCTGGAGTCCTACAGCCTGCTGTCCGCGCACCTCGTGCGGCGCTACTCCAACCGAAGCAATCCCGACTACCACCCAGCGGGCGGCTTCCTCACGGGCGCGCTGGGGCCCCTCTATACGCAGGCGTTCGCCTCGGACGTGCTGGGCGCGCGCCTCATGGGGGCGGAAGTCGCGCTGGACCTGGAGCACGTCCTCTTCGGTCCGCCCCGCGCGCAGGGCCGCTACACGCTGGCACTCTCCGCCGTGCATGACTGGGGGAAGGCTGGAGGAGACGCGCCTCCGGTGACGCTGGCGCACCTGGACGGAACCGCCGTGGTGGTGGTGCGGCCGGGCTTCGAGGCCCACCTGCTTGCCGGTTGGGGCGGACGCCCCGGCGCAAGCGGCGCATGGGGTGCGGTGGTGGGCGCGGGCGCGGATGCGGTGACCCCCACGCTGGACATGCGGCTGCGGCTGGAGGTGCGCAGGCAGCAGGGTGGCTTCCGACAGGGATACTTCGGCCCGGACTACGAGCTGGCGCGCTTCCACGCGGCGGGGCCGGAGGGCGTGCCACTGGCGGAGGCCCACTTCCCGGACGGGACTTCCGCCTATGGCGAGGCGGAGGTGGGCTGGGACGCGGTCCGCTACGGCGGCCTCTTCAAGCACCTGAAGCTGTCGCTGGGGATGGAGGCCTTCTCGTGGGGCCGCTTCGACGTGGACGGGCGCGTAGCGGTGCAGCTCTTCGCGCGCAGCCTCGAAGTGGCGTTGAAGGGGCTCGGAGTGGGCATGGGTCAACCCGGGGCACGCTACCTGGGAGCCGTCGAGGCCCGCTGGCGATTGCTGGGCGGGAAGCTCTACGCGATGGGGACGGGCGGAACGCTGCTGTTCCCCGCGCCGGAGGGGACGCTGCGGCCGGGGGCGTTCGCCTCGGTGGGCCTGGGGGTGGACAATGCGCGCTGATGCCCTCTTGCTGGCCCTGGTGCTGCTGGCCACGGGATGCGCCTCCGTGCCGCAAGCGCCTGGGCCTGGCCGAAGCTTGAGCTACGCACCGCGAGAGGACTCCTCGCCCGCGTGGGTGGAGGCTCCGAGCGATGATCCCCCGCGCGCCCAGAACTTCCTCCCGCGCGCGCTTGCTGGGCCCGAGCAACGGCTCCTGCGCCGCCAGCAGCCGCGTGACGACGTGACCGCCGTGGGAGGCGGCGCTGTCGGGGGCGGGGACCGGAGCAATGCATTGACGCGGCAGGCAGTCCTCGACGCGACGAAAGACGTGAAGGGCTCCTTGCGCAGCGTCGAGGACGCGTTCACCCAGCTGGCGGCCCGCCCTCCGGACCCCTGGGGCTGGAGCCTCACTGGCGTCTTCACACGCTACCTCGACCAGGGCTCCAAGCAGGTGACGTGGCTTCATGGCGCGCTGGGGAGCGCCACCGCGTTGACGGAAGCGGCCTCGGAAGTTGGCGACACGGACATGGAGCTGGGCCTGCTGCGCATGACAGGGCCGAAGCTCCAGGCGGCGCAGTTCGGGACGCTCCTCTTGGCCACCTGGGTGGACTTCCTGCACCTCGCGGACGCCATGCTCCGTCACTGCCCCATGTGCAGCGCCGAGAAGCTCTTCGTGGACCTTCATCGCGTGCAGGGGTTGATGGAGCCTACGCTGACGGACCTTGCCTCACTGGACCCGGAGCGGGTGGAGACAGCGACCACCGCGATGCCGGAACTGATGGGGAAGCTGACGCGTGAGTTCGACACGCTCCATCGGGAGACCCGCGAAACCATGAAGCTTGGCGGGCAGGTCATCGCGGCGATGCAGGCGGTGGAGATGGTCACGATGATCTCCACCATGAAGATGGCCCTGCCACGTGTGCCGCCCTCGGCCCCTGTGACGCTGGGCGTGGGTCTGGCGATGAGTTCAGGCGGCGTCATGGTGGGCTCGCGGCTGGTGGTCTCCGCCGAATGGGTGGAGATGATGCGAAGGCTCGTGCAGGCGGGCGTCATCTCCGTGCCTGCCGTCGGCGCGGCCGTCCTCATTCAGGGCGGACAGGTCACGATGGCCCAGGCGCACCAGGACCTGCCCAAGGGCGTGCGCGAAGCGCTGGGGGACAGCCCCGAGGTGCGCGGCATGCAGGTAACTGACAGAGCTGGGGCGGGCATGTCGGATGCACCCAAGCACCATGTCCTACCGAAAGAGCACCGCGAGTGGTTCGAGCGGCGCGGCTTCAAGGGCGACATGGACATCGACCAGTTCTGCGTCCGGCTGGAGCAGGCCGATCACGAGGCGATTCACGGCGGGGGAAACTGGAAGCTGGGACGCACATGGCCCGGCGAGTGGAACAGGCTGATTATGAAGGCCCTGGGCGATGCCGAGATTGCCACTGGTCGAACCCTGACGCGGAACGAGATCCTGACTCTCGTCGCGAAGAGCATGCGGGACTATAGGATCCCGATGAGCTTCACTCGTGGGAGAGGACGATGAGCGACGGAGGTGCATGGCAGGGCAACATCAAGGCGCGCCTGTACGAACGGGTCCGTGAGCGAGGCTACGACTCACTGACCGCCTTTGCCGATGCGCGCCCTGCCGTTCCGCTGTACGTCCTGGCCGACGAGCTGGGCAACGACGTTGCTGCGGTGCAGGTGTTGAGCGGCTTGCTGTACGAGGCGGAGCAGCACAAGCGGGTCACGCGCTTCGTTCGCGACGTGCTCGTGCGCGAAGTCGCCGAGGGACTCCCCAACGGTTGGCCGCTCATCTTGGACGACGCAAGCCGCTTCGAGGTTGCAATGGCGCTTGGGCGCTGGTCTGCGTACACCCCAGAAACCCATGAAGAGCGCGTGCGGCAGGTGCGCGATGCGCTCCTCGCCAGTCCCCCACCTCCCGGCTGGCGCCCGCTCAGTCCTGACGACGAACTGCTTCGGACGCTCCTTCCCGACGAGGACGTCTGACCCGGCGGGAGTTGCTGCAGAAGCAAGCTGCCTGATTACAACCAACCTGGTGTCTCAACAATCCGGTGCGGTACACCCCGAGTCGTCTTCTGCCACTGATGCCCTGCCTCGCCTCTCCTGCCTGATCATGGAGCAGCGCGAGCATCCCGGGCTGCGCCAACCCAGGCGGGTGGAGCTGGACTCAACCCCTCTCATCCCGCCACGCATTTGACATTCAATACACATACTCCGTATACGCCGCCGGTCTGTCGCAAAAACCACTGTCGGTGAAGGCCCGGTGACCTGGTGATTTTGAAACTCGGAAGACTTTTCACGGTCCTCGCAGGTCTGGTGGGGCTGGCCGCATGTGAGGAGCGAGCGCCAGAGGAAGGCTCCGGTGATTTCTTCGCCCAGAAGGAAGCCGCGCTCGACGCAGGGGGCGTGGTGGAGCTGGAGTCGAACGTGCTCCAGGGCTCGGTGCGACTCACCAACATGAATCCGCAGGTGCTGGCGCTGCTGGCCACGGACTCGTGGATCCACGGCTCCAACAGCGTTTCCGTATCCAGCACATCGCCTCCGGGTTTCAGTGCCACCACCAGCTCCACCGTGCGGGTCAGCCCCTCGGAGTTCCGCTTCGAGATGCAGGTCGAGGCAGGGGCTGGCGGCAACCCGGGCGTCGTCTACAACCTCAGCGCCAGCCGGGGGACCTACGCCTTCCCTGTCATGTCCGGGGTGACGGTCCGGCCCGTCGACGTGCAGCCCGCCCCCACGGAAGTCACGGTCCAGAGCTGCATTGGCGTTGTCCAGTTCCAGTTCGGAACGGATGCGACCTGCCAGACCCTGACGGCGGTCAGGGACGTCCGGCTCGACGGCGGCCTGTATCTGTCGGATTGGGGCGCGGGGCGCTACATCCACTACGTGGCGGGCGGCACGAGCCAGACCGCCTCGCTCGCCTACAGCGTCAGTACCTCGACGGGACCGGTGAGGAGCACGTATCCCGTGCAGCTCGCCGCGGGTTGCGATGAGATCGTCCAGGCGTGCATTCCCGTGGGGACTCCCGCTCCCCCCGCGCTCGGAGGCCTGACCGGGGCCTTCGAGATCCACGGGGAGACCGCCTCCTCCAAGAGCATCTATTTCGGTGGGCCCGCCCAGGCACACACCCTGAACCTGCCCGGCGGCTGGTCTCCCGTGAACGATGCCGCGAGCTGGTGGACGAGCCCCAACCTCACCGTCGGCACCTATTCAACGTATGCCAGGGCCAACCTGCGCTCAGGGCGGAACTTCACGCAGGTCAACACGCCCTATTACGCCTTCCCGGTGTCCGTCACCGAGGGCCCACCGATGCCGCTGACGCGGCAGGTGAATGGGCAGACACGCCACGCCTATGACATGCACCCCGCTTATTTCTACGGCTCCGTCCATCTGGCGGACCCCTTCATGCGCCAGCATCCGGGGGCCTGGAGCTCGCTCCAGGCGCTCTACTTCGAGGGGGATCACGACAGCAATGGCGATGGCGTGCCCGACTCCACGGCCATTGGAAGCCGGGGCACCTACTTCCATACGACCGGTTCGGGCGGTTCCAGCCACACCGCCTTCCCCGGCACCTTCGACGCGAACCTGGGCGAGCTGGTCTCTACGTATGAGCAGGTGTTGCCCCTGACCTTCGACCTGCTGGTCCTGGACTGGACCCAGCACAAGTTCGCCCTGAGCTTCTGGTCCGAGCCGACCGGCAGCGGCCCCTTCACCACCCGGCCTGGGCTGTATGACCCGGCGCGCTTCCGCTACGGGACGCTCGCACTGCGCTCCACGATTGATGGCGCCAGCAGCGCCCGGCTCAATCCTGAACAGCGCTTCCGCATCAACCACGAGTACTGCTTCAACGAGGTGCAGATCCAATACACCTCCACCTCAGGCCGCTTCTTCAATCCCTTCGCTGACGTGTCCGGCAGCTACACCGGCAGGGATTGGCGCAACCAGCCAGCGGCCTACGTGGCTTCGGGAACCGCCTACGGGACGCCCGCGGTCTGGAACACGCCGAATCCCGCCTCGTACGCGCAGACGAGCGGACAGATCTCCATGGCACTCCCCCAGGGTACCTTCACCCTCCAGCCCGGCGCCTTCATGGTGAGCGAGTCAGGCGCGGTGAACAAAGCCAGCTTCGCGCCCATCGGGGTGACGCTGGGGTGTGGACAGCGGCTCAAGCTGGTGCCTCCGCTGTCCATCAGCCTGGCCTCGCTGGCAGGATGCGCCGCATCGGACTCCAAGCAGGTCTCCGGACAGGTGAAGAGCCGGCCCGCCCAGGTGGACCGCGTCTGGTACCGGCTCAACGGAGGACCGGACGTCACGCTCTGCACCGACTGCGGCTTCGACCCGACCTTCTCCTTCCAGGTGCCGCTGCAGGCCTGCGACAACAGCATCCAGGTCTTCGCCTTCACTGAAGGAATGAGCGAGCCCGCGAGCGCCATCGAGCAGCTCGTCTGGGATGATCCGGCGGACGGTCCGAGCTGCCCCGGAGCCTTCTGTGTCAACCAGCCCCCGGTGGCCCGCTGCAAGGGCATCATCGTTCCCGCCAACAGCACGTGCAGCGGCTGCGGCTCGGTGGATGACGGCTCCTTCGACCCGGACACGGGCGACACCGTGAACTGCGTGCAGACCCCTGGCTGTCCGCACGCGCTGGGCTCGCATACAGCGACGCTGACGTGCACGGACAGCAAGGGACTCAGCTCGTCGTGCACGGCCAGCGTGACGGTGCGGGACACGCAGCCGCCCACCCTCACCTGCCCCGCGCCCATCACCGTCCAGGGCACGGGCCCGGAGGGCGCCCTGGTGACACCGGGCGTGGCCACCGCGGAGGACTCCTGCGCGCCGCCCCAGGTCTCCGGCCCCGCGGCTGGCGTGTACCCGGTGGGCACCACGCCGGTGACGTACACCGCCACGGACGTCGGCGGGAATCAGGTGCAGTGTGTCTCCACCATCCAGGTCACGGAGCCCCCGCCGGACGACGCGCTGAACGTCACGATGTGCAACCTGCCGCGATACACGCGGGAGACGACCCTCATGGCCTGCGGTTGGACCACGCCCCGTCCCGGCGGCGCCCCCGTCACCCAGGCCTCCTTCCAGGTGGACGGGGGCGCCCCCCTCCCCGTGACGCCGGACCTCAGCGGAGGCTTCGTCCTCACCTTCCTGAACCTGGGGGAAGGCCCCCATGTCGTGGAGCTGACCGCCACCGATTCGAGCGGTGCCGTCACGCGAAAGCAGCTGCCGGTGACGGTGGACCTCACGCCTCCCGTCCTCGCCATCCTCGCTCCGCGGGGGGACGAAACGCTCTCCAGCCCCCTGGTGACCGTGACCTCCTCCGTCCAGGACGCCACGCCCACGCGTGTGACGACGCAGTGGCTGGAGACCAGCACGCTGGACAGCGGCGCGGGCACGGTCAGCCACACGGTGGACCTGGTCAACCGGGGATCCGTCCCGCTGCTGGTGCGCGCCACGGATGCAGCGGGAAACGAAACGCAGGTCGTGACGCAGGTGCACATCGGGCCTGCTCCGGGCCTGACGCGCCTTCAGGAATCCGCCGGGGGACCGCGGTAGACGGCCCGTGTCTCAGAACGCGACCTGGAACCGGGACATCACGACGTTCTCCGCTTCCCTGTCACCGTCCAGGGCCCCGCCCTCGTAGCGCGTGTGGTGGTAGTTCAACGCGACGCGCACGCGCCGGTTCAAGGCGAAGAGCGTGGCGACGCCGAAGCCCCGGGCCTGGCTCACGGAGCGGGTGGGATCCGCGAACACGGGGAACGCGTCGTCGTCCATGTCCAGGCCCTGGTAGCGCACGGAGAGCTCCAGCGCGCCGCCCTTGCCAGTCTTGGGGTCGAAGGGGCGGTGGGGCTTGGGGCCCGTGAAGGACGCCTCCCCGCCCAGCACATACGACGCAGAGGCCTGCCACGCGTGGTGGGTCAGGCGCGCGCGCTGGTCACCGATGCTCACCTCCTGTGACGACAGGACGTACTCCGCGAGCAGCCCCACGGGGCCCCAGTAGAAGTAGCCCTGGGGCGACAGACGCACGTGCTCTCCGTCCGCGACGACCGTGGGTCCGGGGGTCCCGTTGTTCAGGAAGCTGAAGATGATCTCCTGGCCGGTGCTGCGCTGCGGCCCCAGGGCGGTCGTCGCGGTGTTGGCGGAGGGCGTGCCGAACTGGAGGCCCCGGGAGACGGCGACGCCCAGGCCCAGGCCCTGGAGCGCGGAGCTCGTATCGCCCTTGAAGGGCTGGGCGAAGACGCGGGCCACCAGGTCGAAGCTGTCGTCGGTGTTGACGTCGATGCTGGCGCCGTCGGGATCGCCGTTGACCACCGCGAACGCATAGCTGAGGCGCCCCCCGGCGATGTCGCCGTGCAGTTGCAGGCCCGCGTCGCGGATGGGGACCAGGCCGAAGGTGAGCGAGCGTTCAATGAAGGGGACGTCCGTGTTGGCCTGGAGCAGCTCCAGCCCGAAGGGCGTCTTGAAGCGGCCGGCGCGCAGGCGGAGCCACTCGACGGGGCGCAGGTCGATATACGCGTCCTGGATGAGCGGCTGATTGACGCCGAAGTCCGGCATGAGCCGGAAGTCCACGAAGCCGAACAGCGTCCCGTCCAGGAAGGGGCGCAGGCGCCGGATGAGGAACGTGTTGGTGCCGCTCCGGTCCGAGTCCGCCACGTAGAATCGGCCGTCCCCCTGGAGCTGGCCGCGGATCTTCAGCACGAAGGCCTTGTCGGCGGTGGAGAAGACGTAGCCCTCCTCGGAGATCTGGACGCTGGGGGGCTCCGGAGACTTTTCGGGCTCGGTCGCCTGGGCGCGGGCCTGGGGCGCGGCGAGCAACAGCCCCAGGGTGGCGAGGTGGGCGGCGGAGAAGGCGGACACGCGGGACCTTTCAGGCGAGGGGCGCCAGGGCTGGAGGGGGCGCCGGGCGCTCACCCTCCCCGCGAGTCAGTGATGCTGTCAAGAATCGCGGAGTGGGCTGTTGTCCCCTTCACTTGCCGGAGCCGGTTCAGTCGCGCTCCGCCTGGTCGCCGCTGGGAATGACGAAGCGCTCCGCGCGCTGCGCACCCACCTGGATGTCCGTCAGCGTGAGCGTGCCGAAGAGGTCGGACTCCTCGCGGACGGGGTAGCCCAGCTCGTCGTCCAACCACTGGGTCACCGTGTCGTTCGGGGTGTGGCGCCGGAGCCAGCGCGGCGTGGGTGCGCGCCGTGTCGTCCAGCGCCACACGCTCCAGGGTGGTGGCGTCGAAGAGCATCGCTTGCGCCTTCGCTGCGTCCGCCGGCTCCAGGCGGATGCGGCCAGCACCGCGAGCGCGCCCCCCCACGCTCCCGGCCCGTTGTTGCCTGACAGGCAACTGTGGCCTCCCAGTCAACGACAGACATCCACCGGCCTGGAGAAACTTCACCTGGCGCCGTGCCGATAAAGGTTTGTTGCAGCCCGCACCCCGCGGCTCGACACTTCGAGGCCTGGAAATGCCTGTGTTTCATGGAGCCCGCTGGCTCGCGCTGTGCCTGCTCACGTTCGTCCTCGCCTGCGGTTCCACCGAACCCGATCCGGGGCCTGGGGAGGATGACGACAGCGACAAGGTCGCCGCGCTCACCCTCTCTCCGAACGGGGCGACGCTCCTGGTCGGCGAAACGCTGACCCTGGCCGCCCATGCGCTCGACGACAGCGGCCACGTTCTCAACAACGTCCAGGTGACCTGGTCCTCCAACCTGCCCGAGTACGCCACGGTGTCCGACGGCCGGGTGACGGGCGTGGCCCCCGGCGGCTCGGTCATCACCGCCAAGGTGGGGTCGGTGAGCACGACGCTGACGGTGGTCGTGATGCCGGATGACGCATCCCGTCCGTCGAGCGACGAGGTCCTGGCGTCCGCGCATGAGGCAGGCCTCATCAACGACGAAGAGCTGCTGGCCTACCGGGTGTACGCCGCGCTCAGCGATCCCCGGCTGCCCCTCCAGTACAAGGCCCGCGTCGAGCCGGGCTTCGACGTCACCCCGCTCGAAGAACTTCGCGAGCGCTTCGACGACCTCTCCGCGCCGATGCAGGAAGCGCTCGGGATGTACATGCTCCGCCCGGATGACCCGGGGAGCTGGCTCAACACGCCCCTATCCGACACCCGGCTGCGCAGCATGAAGCGGCCCGCCTGCAAGCCCAGCTCCGACAGGTGGCACTCCGTTTCGCCGTCCTACGCGAAGGTGAAGGTCTGGTTCGAGTTCGCCTTCGCGAGTCAGCGCGATCAGGCCATCCTCCTCGACAGGGCGATCGAGAAGGAGATCTGGCCGAAGCTGATGGCGCTGGGACTCAAGGAGCCCCTCACCGACGGGGCCTACGCCGGCTGCAACGGGGGAAGCGCCCACCTCGACATCTACCTGTCCCGCAACATGACCGGCCGGGGGTTGACCGTCCCGGAGGGCTTCGACAACACGCAGTCCGCCACCTACATCCTGGTGTCGGACGGGCTTACCAACGACGAGCTCAAGGGTGCGGTGGCACACGAGCTGATGCACGCCATCCAGTGGTCCTATAAGACGAAGGGCCCGCAGCCCCAATACGGATGGATCCGCGATGCGACCGCGAACTGGGCCATCGACCACGTGTATGGGCAAGCGCTGCAGCTCGAGCACGACTACGCCGACTGCTTCATGAGCTCCCCGGACCTGTCCCTGGAGGACCGCTCCCCGGGCCACTGCACCTCGGCGGCGGCGGGCATGCTGGCGGGACGTGAATACGGCGCCTATCTGTTCTTCCAATACCTGGCGAAGAAGCACGGTCCGAACGTCGTGGTGGCGGCGCTGGAGAAGCTGACCACGGAGACCTCCAGCCTCACCGCGGTGGACTCCGTCGTCCCCGGCAAGTTGGAGAAGACGTGGCCGGAGTTCGCGAAGGTGCTCTGGAACCAGGCGCCCATCGACGCCAAGGCGGAGTCCTTCGCGAAGTGGGACCAGCTCACGGAGAAGGTGAAGTCCCACGCGCTCAACGGCGACCTGGCCGGCGCGCCCGAGCACAAGGAAGAGCTCCACGACGAGCTGAAGAACCTGTCCAACCACTACGAGCACTTCACGTTCAGCGACCCGAACACGCGCTCCCTGCTCTTCCACAACGGGTGGTTCAAGAACATCACCGAGTCGAAGGATCCGGTGAAGGTGCTCGCGCTCTGGAACGACGCGAACGGGACGTGGCACGAGGAGGACTGGAGCGATTACGAGTACGTGGGCCTCTGCCGTGACATGAAGTCGCAGCGGGCACAGGACCTGATCATCATCACCAGCAACGCGAAGTTCGAGTCGGGTGGCGGCGGGAGCCTGAAGGCGGCGAAGACGCCCTACCTCAAGCGCAGCAACCTGGGCTGCTGGAAGTACAAGGGCACCTCGAACGCGCTCCAGAAGGGGGCGGGCTGGTCGGGCCAGGGACACATCCTCGACGCGAACCTGGAGTTCCAGGTGCTGGGGGGCTTCGCGACCTCGGACTACGAACATCCGAGCCTCCCGCACACGAAGCGGCTGGGGGCCTTAATGATCATGCCGCTCAGCGGCGACTTCACGCTCGACGTCGACTACGTGTCCGGAGGCTGCCGGTACACGCACGGCCCCACGAAGTACGTGTTCGTCGCATCGGGCGGGGTGATGTTGATGAACCCCTTCAACGAGTTGAAGTCACCGGATCCCGACACCCAGTCCTGGCTGTCGCACGCATCGCGCGCGTACACGGCGGGGATCGCGGATGGGCGCATCGTGGACCTGGCCGTCAGCGGAGGTCCGGACTGCCGGGGTCCGGTGAAGGATGCCCCCGGGGACATCCTCCTCACGGACTCGGGTTTACCCCCGCTCGCGAAGCCCAATGGCGAGCTCTCCGGGACGTTCCCCTACGCGGACATCACCTTCACCTGGACGTTGCAGCCGCAGCTCGAACCCTGAGTCGTCGGGGGGCGGGCGTCGGGTCAGCCCCCGACGCCCGAAGACCCACTCAAGGGCTACGGCGTGACATCCGAGATGCTGTATGTGAATTCCGTGTCGTAGTAGGTGACGTAGACACCGAACCCCTGGAGGCGACGGAGCGAGAGGAAGTAGCGCCCGGTGGAAGGCACCGTGAACTCGGCAATCAGACTCAAGCTATCGGGGTCCTCGATGTCCTTCGCGAGGACGGTGCCCTGGGCATCCAGCACCGTCGTGGCGGGATAGAAGGAGAATCCGTTCGAGTTCACCTGGTACGTGTGACCTCCCACGAGGTCCACCGCGAGCACGTCCACATCACCCTCGGGCCAGAACTTCACGTCGGTCGTCGAGGGCACCGTCACCACCGTGGCCTCTGGCAGCGCATCCGGATGTTCGTCCACTCCGTCGTCCGCCGCATTGCAGGAATAGCCCCCCACATCCCCACCGCCCACATTGCTGAAGACTCGCACGAAGAGGTCCTCTCCGGTGTCGTTCTCGCCGGACAGCGCTTTCTCCCCGCGCCTGTGCAGATATGAATGCGTGTTGAGCACGGTGCCATCCGCCCTCACCATCTCCGTTATTGGGCCCATGCCGTTCCTGGAGGGGTTGGGGTAGCAGAGCACCGCCAGGATGTGCCCCTTTGGAATGGAGAACCGGAAGACATCCACGTCATCCGGGTCGTTCAAGACGCCGGCGAAGTCCGACGGGACCTCCTTGGAAATGGCGTCCTGTGTCGTGTTGGGCTCGGAGTCCTCGGTCTCGGAGAAGTCAAAGGTATACCGGCCAACCTTGACCTCCGAATGGCGGGACGCCCCCACGTCCACGATGGCGGTTTCATCCACTGCCGCACGCCAGGTAGCGTAGCTGAAATCGTAGGCCCCGCTGGTCGGGAGGGGCTCCAGCGTGCCCGGATCGAGCCTCCGAACCTCGCATCCAGGCAGGGTGTCCCCCTGGCAGCTGAACCGGTAGTAGTGTCCGGCCTTCGTGGCCAATGAGTAGCGGACCCGCTGCCCCTCCTCCGTCAGTTCCCCTTCGCCCTGCGTCCCGGGATTCATCACTCCCGACCCGGCGTCCGGAACCGGATCGGGCTTCGCCGGGTCCTTTTCGCAGGCCGTCAGCAGCAAACCTCCCATCAGCAGGGACAGCGCTCGGTAGCGTCGGAAGAAAGTCTTCGCACTCATGACGGCCTCACCTTTCATCGGTTGCCCTTGGGTTTCTTGCATCATCTTCCATGTATTGGATTCTTCAAGGCATGCCCCCCTTTAGTCGCATTGCCCTTTGGGCCACCGGACTCCTGCTCTCCCTGGCAGCCTGCACTCCTCGGCCCTCCGGCTCCGTCCATTTCGCAGCCTCCGTCCAGCAAGCCCTCTCCGCGCAGGAGGTCACTCGCGTCAAGGTGACGCTCTCCACTGCGGAGATGCCACCCCGCGTCATAGACCTGGGCCGATCCAACGGTTCCTGGGGCGGACTCATCGGGGACATCCCCGCAGGCGCCAATCACTCCTTCCTTGCCGAGGCCTTCGACGCCTCCGGCACCCGGCGGTTCCAGGGCCAGACTTCCGGCGTCACCATTGCCGCGAACCAGACCACCACCGTGGTCATCACCCTCCAGGAGCTTGCCCCACCCGCTCCGTATGGCAATGAAGCCCCCCTCATTGACTCCGTCGTCGCCTCCACCACCACGGTCCAGGCTGGCGGATCACTCTCGCTGACCGCGACGGCGCATGATCCCAACACCGGGGACGCGCTCACCTTTGCGTGGACGGCGTCCAGCGGCACCTTCTCCGCCCCCACGGATGGCACCTCCTCGTGGACGGCGCCTTCCGCGTCTGGCATCCAAACCCTCGTCTTCACCGTGACGGACTCGCAGGGCGCCGCCGCCTCCGTCTCCCTCGCCGTCAACGTCGTCTCCGGCACCTCCACCGGCGACGCGGCCATCGGCGTCTCCTTCAACCTCTGGCCGGTGGTCTCCAGGATCTCGGCCTCGCTCAGCCGGATGGATGCGGGGCAGTCCACCGCCGTCTCCGTCAATGCCTCGGATGCGGATGGCGATGCACTCTCCTACCAGTGGGCCGCGACCTGCCCCGGGACCTGGACGGATGCGACTTCCAGCACCGCGTCCTTCATCCCCTCCTCCGTTCCAGCCAGCGCGTGCAACAACTGCCGGCTCACCGTCACGGTGCAAGACGACCGGGGTGGGCAGGCCACGGGCTCGCTCAACCTCTGCGTCGCGGCCTCCTCCACCGAGCGCTTCGCGCCGCGCTTCACCCATTTCTACCAGTCCGCCACCTCCGCCGCTCCGGGCCAGACGGTGACCTTTGACGTCACGGCCATGGACCCGCAGACGAGCTCCATGACGTTTGCCTGGACCGCCAACATGGGCTCGCTGTCCGCGGTACAGAGCACCGCCAATACCAGCCAGGTCACATGGACAGCGCCCTCCTGCGCGGTGACGGGCCCGCCCCCCTCCATCACCGGGGTCGTCACCAATGCCTATGGCATCTCGGCCTCCAAGTCCTTCTCCCCCTCCGGCCTGCAAACGTGCGTGACCGGCTGGTCCTTCGCGGGCCTCATGGCCACGGGGCGCTACAACCACACCGCCACCCTGCTCCCCTCCGGCAAGGTGCTCGTCGCCGCGGGCTACAATGGCGACACCTCGTCAGAGGTGTACGACCCGGACACCAACGCCTGGTCCTCCTCGGGCCTCATGGCCACGGGCCGCTTCCATCACACCGCCACCCTGCTCGCCTCTGGCAAGGTGCTCGTCACGGGGGGCTTCAATGTCAGTGCCCTGGCTTCCGCGGAGCTGTATGACCCGGACACCGGCGCCTGGACCTCCGCGGACTCCATGGCCACGGCCCGCTACCAGCACACCGCCGTCCTGCTCCCCTCCGGCAAGGTGCTCGTCACGGGGGGCTTCAATGGCAGCGCCCTGGCTTCCGCGGAGCTGTATGACCCGGACACCGGTTCCTGGTCCGCCGTGGACTCCATGTCCATGGCCCGCAGCCAGCACACCGCCGTCCTGCTTCCCTCCGGCAAGGTGCTCGTCACGGGGGGCCTCAATGGCAGCTCACTGGCCTCGGCGGAGCTGTATGACCCGGACACCCAGGACTGGTCCTCCGCGAGCGCCATGACCACGGCCCGCTACCAGCACACCGCCACCCTGCTCGCCTCCGGCAAGGTGCTCGTCGCCGGGGGATACACGGGCTACTTCGCCGCCTCGGAGGTGTACGACCCGGCCACCAACGCCTGGGCCTCCGCCGGGACCATGGTCACAGGCCGCGCCCTCCACACCGCCACCCTGCTCACCTCTGGCAAGGTGTTCGTCACAGGGGGCTTCAATAGCTACCTGGACTCCACGGAGCTGTATGACCCGGCGACCCACGCCTGGTCCTCCGCGGCCTCCATGGCCACGGCGCGCAACCAACACACCGCGACCCTGCTCTCCTCTGGCAAGGTGCTCGTTGTAGGAGGGTTCAATGGCGGCGCCCTCTCCCACACGGAGACCTACGCGCCTTGAGCGCGCACCCTCGTCACCTCGGGGCGTGAGGGCATTTCGAGCGGTGCCTGCACGAGCCGCGTGCAGGCCAGTCGGACGACATCGCCGCGCTGGCCGCCTCCCTGCGCGAGTCCAACCTGTTCCGTCCCCGCTTCCGGGGCGGAGCGGGCCTGGCCGGGCTACTTCTTCTTTCCCTTGCCCTTGCCGCCCTTGTGGTGGTCGTCATCGTGCCCCCGGTCGTGCCCGTGGTCATGGCCACGTTCACGGTGCGACGCGGGCACGACGACCCCCTTCTTCGAGTGCTTCCACTTCTTGTAACGCCCGGGGGGCAGCCTCACGACGGTGACGGGGACCCTCCGCTCCTCCACGACCTCCCAGCCACCGTGGTAGTCGCGCGCCCGGTACCACCGCCCGTCGCGCCGCACCCAGTACGCGTCGTCCACGACGTAGAGGTCCTCGTCGTAGTCCTCCACCACCTGCACGCCGGGCTGCACGACGACGAGCGGCGGTGGCGTCGTGAAGACGATGTCAGGCAGCTTCACGTTGAGGTCGACACGCACCTGCCCGAAGGACATCGAAGGAAGCAGGATCAGCGCAGTCAGGAGTCGTTTCATCCGGCAAGCGTAGAGGCGCGCATGCTCGCCGGACAACCTCCACCTGTATCGGCTCCCTCCACGAAGCGTTTTTATCGAGCGGCCCCGCACGGTGTGTCATTGCGCTCGTGGACACCCGGAATGTCTCTTTCAGTCCATGTGCATCGAAACAGTCCAGGTTCACTGAGCCGCGCGTCAGCCCTTCCCCTTCGGACGGCTCACGGTGAACATGACGATGTTGTGATCCGAGCCGCCGGTCGGGCCGGCCTTCACGTTCGTGACCTTGCACCCGTAGGACATCGCATAGTCGATCTTGCCGTGGCCGTGGCTCTCCACGCCGCCGTGGGTCTTCATGCCCGCCTGCTGCGCGATCCAGTTCGGTGACCACTTCCCCTTCGTCGACGCGGGCTCGTTCCAGTCGCCGCCGATGAGCAGTCCCTCGTCAGGGTTCTTCGCGATCTTCCGCTGCGCGAAGCCGAGCAGCTTCTGCGAGAGCGACTTGTAGGTGCTCACGCGGTTCTTCGGCCCGACGGGCTCCCCGCCCTTCCAGTCGACCGAGGGCGGCTGGTGGGCCGAGACGACCTGCAGCCAGCCCGCGAGCTTGACCGCCGTGGCCGCCCGCGGCGGAGCGTGGCCACCCCGCACCGTCGTCCATCCGCCACCCTCCCCCTGGATGGACGTCTTCTGCCCCTGGAGCAGGCTGTCCTTCACGAGGATGCCCGTCTCGCCATGGTCCTTGGCCCCGGGGAAGGTCACCAGGTGGTAGCCGGGGATGTTCTCCAGGGCCTTGTGGTAGCCGTTGATCTCCTGGAGCTGGATGAAGTCGAGCTTGTTCTTCTTGGCGAAGCCGCCCAGCCACTTCTTCACGTCCTGGGGATTGCGGTCGCGCTCGACGTTGTAGGTCGCGCCCTTGAGCTGCGACGGGGTCTTGCCCTTGCTGTCGCTGGCGCCCGTCTGGCGGGCCTGGGC